>CARDPF010000057.1 GCA_948960675.1 uncultured Eisenbergiella sp. | reverse complement strand
TGCTGTTGTGTGACTGGAGTTCAGACGTGTGCTCTTCCGATCTAAATGCGGCAGCTTCGTTACCCCGAATTCGATCTCCACATGACACCGGTCGGCAATGCGCTGGGTATTTTCCACCGCCTCCCAGGCATAGGAAAACAAACCCTTCATCTCCTCCTCGCTCTTGACGTAATACTGTCCGCCCTCATAGCGCAGCCGGTCCTCGTCCTCCAGCTTTTTCCCCGTCTGCAGGCACAGCAAAATATCGTGGGGCTTGACGTCCTCCGCATAGGTATAATGCACATCATTGGTACAGACCAGCCCGATATCCAATTCCTTCGCAATCCGAAGAAGCGCTGCATTCACCGTCTGCTGCTGCGGGATGCCGTGGTCCTGCAGTTCCAGAAAATAATTTTCCTTCCCGAAAATTTCCTGATACCGCAGGGCGCATTTTTTGGCTTCCTCCACCAGCCCCTTCTGGATGTAGCGCGGCACTTCCCCTGCCAGACAGGCGGACAGCGCGATGATCCCCTCATGGTATTGCGCAAGTACCTCCATGTCCACCCGGGGACGGTAATAGTACCCTTCCGTGAAGCCCTTGCTCACAATCTTGGTCAAATTGGCATAGCCCGTATTGTTTTCTGCAAGCAAAACCAGATGGTAGTACCGGTCCTCCCCCCCTGTCAGTTCCCGGTCAAAACGGGAATTGGGCGCCACATACACCTCGCAGCCGATGACCGGATTGATGCCCTCTGCCTTTGCGGCCCGGTAAAAATCAATCACCCCGTACATGACGCCGTGATCCGTGATCGCCGCAGCCGTCATGCCCAGCTTTTTTACCTGTTTTACATATTCCTTGATTTTGTTGGAGCCGTCCAGCAGGCTGTACTCCGTGTGGACGTGCAAATGCGCAAATGCCATGAAACCATCCCTCTCCTGATTTTCTACCGCTACGTATTTTTACGGTCTGCCCGGTTCCTGTGCAGCCCCGTCTGCCCCGACACGGGTGTTTTGTCCCACACCTTCATTTCCCGGACCGTTATCCTCCGTCCACTCCCCGCTGTCCCAAAGAACCAGCATTCCGTCCTGTACACGGTAGGTTTCATAATCCGTCCGGCCGTCCCTGCCTGCAATCTTCACATGAAGCAGGCCGTTTTCCTGCTCCAGGCACGACAATCCTGCACCCAGCGTTTCCGATAGCTTTTGCAGACGCCGGTACACTGCGCGGCCGTTCCCAAAATCCAACAGCATCCCCACCGGCTTTTCCTGCAAACCGTACTCTTCCATCGTCCCTTCCCGGAAATGATAATAGTAAAGCCGCGCGCCCCCGTCTGCCATAAGGCGGGCTTCCAAACCGCCGTTTTCCCCTGCCGCAATGGCAAACGCATTTTCCAAATACCGCGCCGCCATCCCGTCCGTTGCGCCATACAGCCTGTCCCCCCCGCAGCCGGACAGTAAAAACCAGCAGTTCTCCCCATCCTGCAGGATGCGGCAGTCTTTTACCGGCAGCCCTTCCGCCAAAAGAACCGTCCCCTTTTCGGATGAAAACCACAAATCGCACACGGGCGTCCCCAAAAAGCGGTCATAAGCGCCGGCCGCCACAAAGCTTTCCGTTGTCCCGTCCCCGTCATAATCCGCAGTCCGGACAAAGCAAATGTCTTCCGGCATATAAGGCTGTACTTCCAAAACCCGTTCCAAGGCGGCATGTCCTTTCGGCGCTAAGCTATCCTGCAAATCCGCAAGCCGGTTTTTCCCGTACGCCGCAGGGACTGTAGACATGTACAGTTCCTCTTTCCTCCCGTCATAATCTGCAAAATAGTAGCCTGCGCCGTCATAGGTCTTACAGGAAGGGGACAACACCCCGTTTTCCAGTTCCGTAATCCGGTACCGGTACGCTGCCGTTACATTCCGTTCCCTTTCCGCATTGGAGGCCTCTCCGAAAGCGTCCTCCTCCGCCCGCGACGGTGTGCCGATCCGGCATTCCCGGTATCCGACCCTGTTATCACCCACGGCAAAAAAGCAATACCGGAGTTTTTCCCGTCCGGCCTGTGGCCCATAGAATTTTTCCTCCTGCCCTTCCTTCCACAAAAGGTCCGCTGCCGTTTCCGTATCCGGCTGTATATACGAAAGATATTGCTCCACCGTTAACGGTCTCACGGCCTGCTGCACAAACGCATCTTTTTCCCACCTGTAGAAATAGGAAAGCAAACCTTCCCCCGACCAGCTGCCGTCGGCCGGTTCATACTCCACAAAATGCGACGCATAGGTCACGCATAGTCCGTCCGCTGTCTGCGTGATGCTTTTGGCCCCTGCAAAACACGGCCCGGCACATTCCTCCCCTGCCCGGTATACCTGTGCCTTTGCCGTTTTCCCGTTTCCCGTCTCCGCCAGCAAAAACGCCTCCCCGCCGGTCTGTATCCCGCATACTTTCCCGAAGGGCTGGCCTTGCGATAGAAGCTGTGCCTCTTTCCCTGCCCAAAACCACAAATCGCCCTGCACCTTTCCCCGCACGGCCAACCCTTCCCTGTCGAAAAGCAGCAAAAACACACCGGCATCTTTCCCTGCCGCTTCCACCGTGTTGGCCAGACACAATGTCTTTTCGTCATAGGGCCGCTTTTGCAAAACCGCCTGCAAAGCTTCCTGCTCCCCTTTTCCAAAAGAATCCCGCCCGGACAAATGCCCGGTAAAGGATTTTGCCCGCAGGTCCATGGCGCTGCACACTTCCTCCGGCAGCTGCCCCGCCATCGCGGCAAGCCCAGGCTTGTGTGTCCGGTCACCGGCTTCCTTCAAAGAGACCGTCTCTGCGTCCTCCCTTTCAGCAGTCTCCCCTTCCCCCGGATCCATACCGGCACTTCCTTCCTCCGGCCTTTCCTCTTCTCTGCCTGCGGCCTTTGTCGTCTCCGTCTCCTGCGCCCGTGGCCTTATCCGTATGCCCATCTCTCCCATGGACACGCCGTCCTCCGGCCCGCTGCCGGTTTCTTCTCCCTTTTCCGGAAGTGGCAAAGCGGCCGCATCCAGATTCAAGTCTTTGGCCGTCTCCTGCCCCGTACCCGCAGGCGCTTCCTTGGCGGATGTGTCCTTGGGCATGGTCTCCGTTTCCTCTTCCGTCTCCTCCTGTAGCATCGTTTCCGGCCCTTGGGACAATTCCCCTGCTGCCACCCCCGCCGGAACAGACTTGCCTTCGAATATCATTTCCCCCGCCTGCTGGGCCTTGGCCGTATAATCTTTGAAATCCCCCGGCGCACACCCCTGCACCGTTCCCAGTCCCAAAACAAGCAGTATCGCCAATATTGATCTTCTTTTCATCCCTTTGTCTTTTGCAATCGTCCCTTCTTTTTTTCCACCGGGCTGCCTGTTTGCCCTTCCCGGTTCCACCTCTTCCTATTATAACGAAAAGCAAATGTCCGCGCAACCGCCAACCCAAAAAGATTTGATAACCCCCGCATAATCGCACACGGGCCCGGTTTTGACGCCGCAGGGTTATGGCCAAACTGTTACCGCTAACCGGATATTTCATACGCTTCCATTTGACTTTCCCGTCGCCAGCCCTCATAATGACAGAAAAGGGAATGGGTTTCCCTAACCGTCACGGAATAGGCTTTTCACCAAAAAGGGGGTACACAAATGACAAAAAAACAAAAACAGGACGGCTCTGCGACAGGCATCGGCGGACGCAGCCTTGCACTCTTGTGGGTGCTGGGACTTTTGGGACAGCTGTGCTGGCATCTGGAAAACCAATGGTTCAACACCTTTGTCTATGCCAAAATCGGGCCCTATGCCTGGATTATCAGCTGGATGACGGCCATATCCGCCGCCGCTACCACATTCAGCACCTTTTTCTTCGGAACCATGAGCGACCGCATGGGGAAGCGCAGGCCATTTGTGTTCTGGGGATACATCCTATGGGGCATCTTTACCGTCCTGTTTGGCATGCAGGAATTTATTCCGCCCAACAACCTTGTCGCTGCGGCGGTGATGGTGGTCGCTACCGACGCCCTCATGAGTTTTTTTGGAAGCATGGGCAATGACGCGGGGTTCAACAGCTGGACCACGGATATCACCGATGAAACCAACCGGGGACAGCTGGGGGCCGTGATGGCGGTACAGCCGGTTTTGGCAACCATCATCGGTTCCGTCTTGAGCGGCATTCTCATCAATTTGATGGGCTACTTTGCCTTTTTCACCGTAATGGGCACACTTGTGGCCGTCGCAGGAGGCATCGGCGCCTTCTTCATGCGGGAAGGAAAAAAGAATGCCTCCCCACAAAATAAGCAGGGGTTTTGGAAGCAGTTTTTTTCCGTATTCAACTTCAAAACCTTTGTCAAAAACAAGGAACTGACCTGGGTTTTTCTGATTATGACCTTTTACTTTATTTGTTTTAACTTCTATTTTGTCCATGTGGGAAATTACTTTATTTACACCCTCGGGTTCAACGAAGGAACCACCGGCATCATACAGGGCATCGGGCTGGGGCTTGCAGTACTGGCCACCGTCCCCGCCATTTCTTTTATCAACCGCGGAAAACACGCGGCGATCATTGCAGCCGGCGTATTTTTAACCGTCGCAGGACTTTTGGTGGTTTCTTTCTGTAGCGCGCAGATTGTTTTCATCGGGCTTGGCCTGATGCTGGTAGGCGCAGGTTATGTCCTCATTCTCCAGACTACCACCGCATGGGCCAAAAACCTGTATCCGGAAGATAACCGCGCACAGTATGAGGGCGTGCGGATTGTCTTTTTCGTGCTGATCCCCATGGTCGTCGGCCCTGCCATCGCCAACCTTATCATCCAGCGCTTCGGCGTCCCGGTGGTCATCGACGGGAACGCAGGAATGGCCCCTTCCTCCACGCTGTTTTTTGCCGCTTCCCTTTTGACGGCGCTGACACTGTTTCCTACCTACATGGCACAGCGGTGCCGCAGGCCATAACGACGTTTTTGCCGTATCCCAAAAAACGCCGGTCTAAAAGACCGGCGTTTTTACACCAAAAAATTTCCGCTGCTTAAAACTGGTGGTTTCCGTACCACTTGGCTACACATGCAAGAACCTGTCCCACATAATAGCTGGTATTTTTATCCTCCGGGTCCAAACCGCCAATCCCCTTTTGCAGATGCCTGCACCGGTCCGCATCAAAAGCGTCCCAGTGCGTACAAATCACCCCTCCGACCCTGCCCGGCGCATGCAGCTTCCCGGCTATGTAATTTGCTTCCACCAGATACCCCAGCAAATGCTTTGCCTGCCCGGGATCCATAAATACCGACGGAAACACCGTAAAGCCTTCCCGTAAAAACAGATCAATGGACGGATAGCCGTGCGCATGCCTGTCGTAATGCCAATCGGCAATGAGGATGTCTCTGGGGATTTTTTCGGTGTCCGAAAGCGCCCGGTGCATTCCGAAACGGTCTGCCTCCCACATCTGATAACCAAGCTTCTGTGCATGCAAAAGCCGGTCCCCCCACATCATGGTCCGCACACCCTTTTCCCGCAAGTGGCTGTCCATCCGGTATACGGCCTGCGCAAACAGTTCCGCCTTATCCATCCCCCTGCATCTGGGACATGTATCCTCTCCGATGTCAAACACCTCGTCCATCCCGATATGCATCACATCCGTTTCAAAATCCTCCAAAACCTCATCCATCATCGGAAAAACATAGTCATAGAGGCCTTCCGCCCGGCTACACCAGCTATGGCAATAAATTTCCGGCCATTTGGCATCCGGGGGAACATTTTGCTGCTCCAAAAATTCCGGATGGGCCTCAAAAAGCGGCCACGGCCTGCCACCGTAATCGGACTGGTGGCTTACACACTGAAACAACGGAATCAATTTGATGCCATGTCCCCTGCATACCTGCAGAATCCCTTTAATGTCCTGCCTGCACAGCGTCCCCGTAGAAAATTCCGGAAAGCACCGGTAGGCATAGCCGGGATTCAGTTCCAAAATCAGGGTATTATATCCCAGCGGAGCCAATCCCTCTTCCACAAACCGGCACAGGGGCTCCTTTGCCTGGTGCGAATGTATGCGCGTATGGAATGCCAGCATTTTTTTCCTGTCCTGTTCCCCCATGTCTTCTCCTTCCTTTTTAAACCGGCATGCGCCATTGCAGACGCACACCGTTCCTGAAACTTTACTGCCGGTTCCTAAAAACAGCCTTGTCCATAACCTCCATGTATTGTTCCACGCCAAGCACTTTCAGCTGTTCCAGATAGGCATCCCACTCCTCTTCCACATCGGACTGCCCGGATACCCAGGCTGCAAAGCTGTCCTTTACATATTTATCCAAATCCGTCTGTAACGTGGAAATCTCATCGCTTTCCTCAGGCGTAAGCCAGTATGGGGGAATCGGCTCCCTGGTGATATACGGGGCGTAAACATCGTCTGCATCCTGCTTTACCTGTTCGAAGGCGCTCAACGGCATTTTTGCCTGCACATCGGGCATAACGCAGTAGGGCATTCCCGTTATGGACAGTTTATTCCGGTAACTATCCATGTTTTCCCCTGCGGGAGGCTCCAACGCCACAAAGCTTTTGTCCCCGTTTTTCTCGATCAGTTCCCCATAAGGCCCCTTCATAATCTGGATGGAATTATCCTCCCCATAAATATAATCCAGCCACCGTAAAAGCAGGATGGGATTTTTTGCATTCTTTGTGATCGCGCCATTGGTCTTAAAGACGGAATTCGAACCCTGGGGCCAAACCGCCTGGGGGCTTGTCTGGCTGGTCAGGGGCGGCAGGGCGGCATATTCTTCCTCAAACCGTTCCTGCCCCACCACACCGGGGCCGGACCAATCAATGAACAATCCGTAAATGGATTCACTCTCCTTTCCCTTCGCCTTGAACTGGTCATCGCTGTGGGTAAACAGTTCCTTATCCAGCAGTCCTTCCGCAAACAGCCTGCGCAGATACCGCACCGCTTCACGGTAATTATCCGTGGAGGGCACAAAAACCAGTTCCCCGTCCCTGACGGCAATGTGGGCATCCGTACTATCCCCCAAACCGAACCACGCGAGCATATGCCTAAGTCCATGGGATTGCGTGGAAAACGGTATTTCATCCTGCTGGCCGTTCCCGTTGGGATCCTTGTCCCTAAAAGCCACCAGCACCTCGTAAAGTTCCTCCACATTGCCAGGCATGTCCATTCCCACCTTGTCCAGCCACGCTTTATTGATCAGCACCACATTTTCGGTGATGGGCTGGGGTGCCATCAGCGGGATCGTATAAATATGCCCGTCCGGCGCCGTGACCGTTTCCCTTCCGTTGGGAAACGTATCCAGACAATACTGGATGCGGGGCGCATACTGCGCAATCAAATCCTCCAGCGGAATATAAATCCCCTCATTTGCCCCATAGCGCATAATATCCGTATCATTTAGCAGCCAGCCTCCCACCATGTCCGGATAATCACCGCTGGAATACATCAGGTTCTTCTTCTCCGTAGCCACATCCCCGGAATATGCCAGCCACTCCACCTTTACATTCGTTTCCTGCTCAAAACGTTTAAAAAGTTCCATCTCATTGGGATCCGTACCGGAATTGACCAAAATTGTAATTGTTTCCGTCTCCTTGCACAAAGGCAGGCCTTCCAGATAGACATTTCCCACCATCTGCCGTCCGTCGTCCCCTGCTACAGTCTTTTCGTCACTATCCTGCCCCGCCATGTTTTCCTTTGGTGCTGCAGGCGTATTTTCCTTTCCGCAGCCTGCCGTTCCCAAAAGCGTAAGACATACCATAAGCAGGGATAACATTTTTTTTGTTTCTCTGTTTTTCATAGGTGATTCCCTCCATCCTGGTTTTTAGTATCTATCCCAAAACCGGCAGACTGGAAATGATAATCAGGGCGTATTTCATCAGTTCGGACAGCTGCTGCCGGTAAAGCAACTGCGCCTGATCCTGCATCACGCCCGTAACCTGCTGGCTTTGGGACAAAAGTTCCCGCAGAACCAGCTGAAACGGAAACTTCTTTGCATCGCTTATGTAAAGCATTGCCGTAAAATAGCTGTTCCAATGGGATACCCCATAATAGAGAACCAAAATCGCAATGATGGCCTTGGACAGCGGCAGCCCGATCCAAAGCAAAAACCTGGTATTACTGCATCCGTCCATTCTGGCGGCATCCAAAAGTTCCTTTCCCAGCGTGGAGGCAAAAAAGGTCCTTGCAATAATCAGGTTATACACGCTCACCCCCACCGGAAGGATCAGTGACCACATCGAATTCAACAGCCGCAGCTGCCTGACGACAAAATAGGTCGGTATCATCCCCCCGGACACAAACATCGGTATCATAAAATAGATCATGAAAAATTTCCTTCCCCGCAAATCCGGCCGTGACAGCGCATAGGCCGCAGGCACAGTCAACAGCAGGTTTACCGCAGTGCCCGTCGCCGTATATACAACGGAATTCAAAAAGCTGCGCACAATCCGGGAATCCTCCCAGACAGCCTTATATCCGGCAAGATTGATCCCCACCGGCCAAAAAGTAACCGCCCCTGCGCTCACTTTCGCCGGATCGCTCACCGAAGCGATGACCACAAAATACAGCGGATAAAACGTGATTGCCAGCATCCCCACCAAAAACACATAACAGACCGCCAGAAACATTTTATCGCCGTCCAAATGCTTTCTTCTTTTTCCCCTTACCATAAGCTGTTCTCCGAAACTTTCCCCGAAACCCAATTGACCGTCACAAGTAAAATGAGGTTGACAAGCGAATTAAACAGCCCGACAGCCGTCGAAAAGCTGATATCGTTGTTTACGATTCCCATTTTGTAAACATACGTGGCAATTACCTCCGATGTGGCAATATTGGTATTATTCTGCAGCAGATAGACCTTTTCATAACCCACAGACATCAAATTTCCCATATTCAGAATCAAAAGCACCACCGCCGTGGGCAAAATCCCCGGCAGGTCAATGTGCAAAATCCGCCGGTACCGGGAAGCGCCGTCTATCATGGCCGCCTCATGCAGTTCTGGGCTGATCCCTGACAGGGCGGCAAAATAAATTACGGAATTCCATCCTGCGTTCTGCCATACCCCCGTCCATACGTAAATATGCGGGAAATAGGAAGCCTTTGCCATAAAATTTACAGACTCCCTGCCAAACGCCTCCAAAATTTTATTCAGCATCCCCGCCCTCGGCGACAAAAACAAAAGAATCATGCCGCACATGACTACCGTGGAAATAAAATTGGGTGCGTAAGTAACCAGCTGCACCGTTTTCTTAAACCGCTTTGCCCGTATACTGTTCAAAAGCAGCGCCAATAAAATGGGGAACGGGAATCCAACCGCCAGGGAATACAGACTGAGCATCAGCGTATTGCGCATCAGCAGGGGAAAATAGGTGGAAGAAAAAAAACGCATAAAATGTTTCCCTCCGACCCACGCGCTTCCCAAAATCCCTTTTGATACGGAATATTCCTTAAATGCAAGCAAGATTCCGTAAACCGGCAAATAGCTGAACAGAAAAATTACGATTACCGCAGGAAGCAGAAACAGGTACAGATCATAATTTCCTTTCCACAGATTCCTTTTTTTCTTTGCGTTTTTATTTATCCGCACGATGACACCTCCCTGATACCAAATCCGGCAGGCCTGCCTTTCCCTGTCGTCTGCCGGTAGCGATACGTCCACTGTACCAGATCTTTTGCCAAACAGGAATCATCCACTTTGTATTCCCATATGCCATCATGAACATCCTGCCCATTTTACCGCCCTGTTTTCCCCCAAATATGCCATTTTATACAAAATATGCGACAATTAACCAGCCCTGTTTCCACTTTTTATATTGCATATTGCACAATTAATGATATAATAAAAAGACACAGAACCAGGCTTAGACTTGCTGCCTGCTAAACCGGACGGGAGGGATTCTTTATGCACAACTGGAAATCAAAACGTGTTTTACTGCGCTACCTATGCTGTTTTCTCATCGTCCTTCTTGTCCCCATGCTTTTGCTATGCGGATATTTCATACACAGTTTAAACACCCTCCTTGCCAGACAGACCATGGAAATGAAAAGCGCGGCATTCCGCGAGGAACTGGGGCAGACCTTCGGACTTTTGGACAATATATTTGTCAGGGCCAACCAAATGTCTGTCAGCGATAACTTTGGCCGTTACCGCCTTCTCAATCCGATACAATACGGTAAAGAAATTATCGGTGAACTCAACGCTTCCCAAAAAATCTGCGCCGCTGCCGACGCAGTTTACTTGTATTCCGATTCGCTGGAATATGTGTATTCCGACACAAGTACCTACACCAGCAAAAGATTTGTCCGCCATCTGGCAGAACAGGGATTGGCAGAACAGGATTTTGACCGCACCATAAGACAGGCAGACATGTCCAACGGACATGCCGTCTATACGGACCGGTCCATATGGCTGTTTTTCCATTTTCCCACGCACGCCCTGACCTCCGACTTATACCTGCTTTTTGAATGCAATCCCGCCCGGCTCAATCCCAAAGCCCCCTCCGGACAACCCCCTGCCCAATCCGGTTACGGCATTTACAAAGACGGCTCCACCCGGTACTTTTACGGCGACTCAAACTTTGACGCAGCAGACGCTGTAATTAAAAAGATGCTGTCCGCTTCCCCTGACTGCGACTCCCTGCTCTCCTGCACGTTCACGGATAACGGACAGATATATGACCTTTTTACCGCCTGCTATCCCGCCACCGGCTTTTATTACTATTCCGTCAGCCCGCAGGACAGTATCGTCTCCCTTGTCACCCAAAACCAGAAGCTGACCTATCTGGTTATTTTTTGTACCTTCTTTTGCGGCAACCTCCTTTGCCTGTTTTGTACCTATATCAGTTACCGGCCCATCCGGTTGCTCAACACAAAAGCCAAGACCATTTTACAGCGTCTGTCCAAAAACGACGCCATATCGGCGGCCTCCAGCGAAATTGAACTGATTCAGGCGGCCCTGCACAGCCTGCAAGCCTCGCTGGACACGTTTACCGATGCCGGAAGCATCAGCAGCCGCGCCATCAGGCAGTTCTTAATCCGCAGTCTCCTTGACGGGCAGGTCCAGGATCCGGGTACCGTATCCGCCGGCCTGCAGCAGCTTGGCATCGCGGTGGACGCAGACTTTGTCCTTGCCGGAATTTTTTACCTGACCGGCGCTTCCTCCCCCGAAAGTGCAACCGTGTCCCCGGCCCACCTTTCCTATCTGGAATCCTTTGCACAGGACGGCGTTACCATTCACACGGTTTCCGGCCGGACGTTTGGGCAAATTGACATGCTGATTATTTTGTGCCGGGAAGATATCCGGCAATACGAGAACTTTTTTGCCCGCATGCAATCACAGTTTTCCCGGCATTTTCACCTGACGGCCACCCTGGCCCTTGGCGACATATACCCGCAATTGGGCATGGTCTCCGTCTCCTACCTGCAGGCAGCGCAGAAAGTAACCGGACGCAGACTGCAGGATGACGGAAAAATCCTCTATCATACGGACACGGAAAATGACAGCCGCTTCTATCAGCAAATCCGGGCGCAGCTGCCCCCTTTCCGCGCCGCAGTGCGGGAATGCTCCCCAAAAGAAGCAGCCCTTTTGCTTTCCGGGCTTGAAAATGCCCTTCTGGAATCGGATTTGCGGATTAACGAAGTGCAGTTTTTGCTCGCCTGTATATTGGAGATACTTGCCTCCGCATTTTACCGCTACGATTTTGAAATGGATCATACCTTTTACACACGCTGTCAATTACAGGAAATCGAAAAAGTAACCACTCCGGAAAGCCTCCGCGCTTTTCTGGAACAGCTGTCCCAAAATATGCAGCATGTGATGAACCGGGAATTGGAAAAAAGGGAACTTTATCTGCATAAACCGCAGGATTGTCTGCCCCTCGTAAATCGAATCAAAGACTATGTGGACCAAAACCTGCAGAACCAGCAGCTGTCCATCACAGGCATGTCGCAGGAATTCGGCGTTTCCGCCTCTTACCTGTGCCGCATATTTAAGGAGAAAAACGACATCACTATATTGGAATACATCAATTACGGACGGATTGACCTGGCCAAGCAATATTTATCCCAGACCAGCCTTACCGTGGAGGCAATCGTACAAAAAATCGGGTTTGTCAATGCCTCCAGCTTCATCCGCAAATTCAGCGGCGTAGTGGGAATGACCCCGGGGAAATACCGCGCACTGGCCGGTTCCATGCCCCCAGGCCATTCCCCCCGCAAACGGTAACAGGCCGCAATGGGTCTTCCCATTGCGGCCTGTGCTGGCCATAACCGAGCCGTTACATTTTTATCCTTTGCCATTCTTAGAGATATTTCTTTAACACTTCCGCCTTGTCGGTCTTTTCCCAAGGCAGATCCAGGTCATTTCTCCCAAAATGGCCGTACGCCGCAGTCTGTTTGTAAATCGGGCGGCGCAAATCCAGCATTTTGATGATTCCGGCCGGACGCAGGTCAAAATTCTCACGGATCACCGAAACCAGTTTCTCGTCGGACAGCCTGCCCGTACCGAAGGTATCCACCATGACGGAAGTGGGCTGCGCCACACCGATGGCATAAGACAGCTGGATTTCACACTTCTCCGCAAGTCCTGCGGCCACAATATTCTTGGCCACATAACGGGCCGCATAAGCCGCGCTCCTGTCTACCTTGGTGCAGTCCTTGCCGGAAAATGCACCGCCGCCATGGCGCGCATAGCCGCCGTAGGTATCCACAATGATCTTACGCCCCGTCAGGCCGGCATCCCCGTGAGGCCCGCCGATGACGAAACGCCCGGTGGGATTGATAAAGAACTTGGTATTGCCATCAATCAGTTCCTTGGGCAGAACCGGATCAAACACATACTTTTTGATATCCTCATGAATCTGTTCCTGGGTCACATCGGGATCATGCTGGGTGGAAAGCACCACTGCCTCCAGACGAACCGGCTTGTCGTTTTCGTCATACTCCACGGAAACCTGGCTCTTGCCGTCGGGCCTAAGGTAAGTCAGCACACCGTCCTTGCGAACCTTGGTCAGCTGCTTGGCCAGCTTATGTGCAAGGGAAATCGGATAAGGCATCATTTCTTCGGTCTCATTGGTCGCATAACCAAACATCATGCCCTGATCCCCTGCGCCGATTGCCTCGATTTCCTCGTCGGACATCCTGTTCTCTTTCGCCTCCAGCGCTTTGTCCACACCCATGGCGATATCGGACGACTGTTCATCAATGGAAACCATCACCGCACAGGTATTGCCGTCAAAGCCGTATTCGGACTTGTCATATCCGATCTCCTTGACCGTATCACGGACAATCCTTGGAATGTCCACATAAGCGTTGGTGGTAATCTCGCCCGTCACCAGCACAAACCCGGTACAGCTTGCCGTCTCACAGGCCACGCGGCTCATGGGATCCTGCTCCATCAGTGCGTCCAGAATCGCATCGGAAACCGCATCGCACATTTTATCGGGATGTCCTTCTGTCACGGATTCGGATGTAAATAATCTTTTTTCCATGCTTCTCCTCATTTCTGCGCGGCTTTGGAATCTGTCAGGCCTGCGGCTGCCGCGCGGACACAGGCCTACCTGTAAAAAAGTGTGCGCTTTGCGCACACGCTACGTCGAGAGCGGTTGCCGTCAGGCAACTTTTTCCCTGCGCGCGAGTACGCATTACCGCCCCTTTTTATACGGCAGAAAACAAAATTTCCCATCGTATAAAAAAAGATCCGCT
>CARDPF010000056.1 GCA_948960675.1 uncultured Eisenbergiella sp. | reverse complement strand
CGGACGGCGGCTGTGTGAATGGGCATGCTTGCATGCACAGGCACACAGACATCGGGCGGGCAAGCCGGTATAAGCAAGAAGGGCGGCAGCCCGGATTGTGCATACCGGCGGCGGTTGCGTGAGCGCGCCAGCGCGTAGCAACCGGCTTTCATGCGTGGAAATTTATTGAATTTTCGGGAACAATTCCCTTACCATAGGATAGATCTGTTTAAACTTCTGGTAGCGGGCCTCATATTTTTCTGCCAGTTCCTTCTCCGGCTCCACGGTAGCCACCACCCGCACAATCTTTTGGGCCGCTTCCTCCACCGAAGCGTACTCCCCGCAGGCCACCGCCGCCAGCATGGCACCTCCAAGGCCCGGCCCTTCTTCGCTCTCGATCACATCCACTTTGATATTCATCACATTGGCAATGATCTTCTTCCACAGCGCGCTCTTTGCGCCGCCTCCGCAGATTTTGGTCCGCTCAATGCGAATGCCCAAAGATTTGGCAACCTCAAAGGAATCCCGCAGCGCAAAAGCAACGCCCTCCAATACCGCCTGGGTCATGTCCGCCCGGGTGGTATCCATGGTCATGCCGATAAAAGTCCCCCTGGCATCCGGATCATTGTGCGGGGAACGTTCCCCCATCAGATACGGAAGGAAGTACACATGGTTGTCCCCCAGCTTTGTGACCGCTTCCTGCTCCTTTTGGTAATCCTGCGTGCCCACGATATCATCCATCCACCACTTGTTGCAGGATGCCGCGCAGAGCATGCAGCCCATCAGGTGATAATGCCCGTCCGCATGGGCGAACGCGTGCAGCGCATTGTTCTTATCCACGCCAAAGTTTTGGGAAGAAATAAAGATCGTGCCGCTGGTTCCCAGGGAAATGTTGCACATTCCCTCTCCCACGGTACCGGTTCCCACCGCAGCAGCCGCGTTATCCCCGGCACCCGCCGCTACCTTTACCCCCGGCCCAAGTCCAAGCTTTTTGGCCAGCGCAGGAAGCACCTCGCCCACGGTCTCGTAGCTTTCAAACACCTTTGCCAGCTGCCCTGGCCGGACGCTGCAGATTTCGCACATCTCTTTGGACCAGCAGCGGTTTTTGACGTCAAACAACAGCATGCCGGACGCGTCCGAGACATCCGTGCAATGTACGCCTGTCAGCTTATAGGCCAAATAATCCTTGGGCAGCATGATCTTTGCAATCCTTGCAAAATTATCCGGCTCGTTCTTTTTCACCCACAAAATCTTGGACGCGGTAAATCCCGTGAACGAAATATTCGCCGTGTAGGAAGAAAGCGTCTCCTTCCCGATTACCTGATTCAGATAATCGTTCTCAGCAGCTGTCCTGCCATCGTTCCACAAAATGGCGGGCCGGATCACCTGATCATTTGCATCCAAAATTACCAGCCCGTGCATCTGCCCGCCAAAGCTGATACCTGCCACCTGGCCTGCGTCAAATCCCTCCAGCAGTTCCTGCATCCCCGTGACCGTCTGCTCATACCAGTCCTCCGGTTTTTGTTCGGACCAGCCCGGATGCGGAAAATACAGGGGATACTCTTTGGATACCACATTGGCAATCTTCCCACTGCCCTCCATCAGCAGAAGCTTCACCGCCGACGTCCCCAAATCAATGCCGATATAATACATGTCCTGCCTCCTTTTCGGATGGCGTGCACGGGCACGTAAATATTTAAAACACCCCTGCAGCCCTATTTACCTACCACCATCATAAGCGTTCCTGCCCGGAATTGCAAGACCCCCCTTTCATATTCAGGATAATTACCAAACAGCCGCGCTGTTTCTGCTCCCTTTTGCCCTTTGCTTTGTGCATTTTCACGTTTTCTGTGCACGGGCACGCACTTCCCGCCGCGCCGCATTGACTTTTCCCCGTTTCCCATGATAAAGTATAAGCAGCAAAATTAAGAAATGTAACGGTTTAGCAGCAATGTCATTTCGTTTGGCCGTAGGCCCGGGCAGCGTGCCGGTAGGCTACCCAAGGTTCATTGCATAAGGGAGATCATTATGGCAACCATCAGGGAAATCGCAGAATTGGCAGGAGTATCGCGGGGAACGGTAGACCGGGTTTTGAACAACCGGGGCTGTGTCAACCCTGCCACGGCAGCCCTTGTGCGGGATATCGCCCGCCAACTGGACTACAAGCCTAACCGGGCCGGTATCGCGCTGGCGGCCCAGCGCAAAAATTTAAAACTGGGGGTTTTGCTATTCGACACGGGAAACCCCTTCTTTGACGATGTTTGGAAGGGCGTCCATGAAAAATCTGAAGAACTGGCGGGATATAACTGCACGGTGCTGACCCGGCGGGTGGGATTTTGCGCCGACGCACAGGCACAATCCATCGCAGAGCTGGAAAGCTGCCACATCGACGGCCTTGTCCTTTCCCCTTTCAACGATAACAGGATCGCGCGCTGTATCGACCGGCTCTCCCAAAACGGCATTCCTGTCATCACCACCAACACGGACATTCACCATTCCGCACGGATGGCCTTTGTGGGCAGTGATTTTTACCGCTGCGGCCAGACCGCCGCAGGACTGATGCGTCTGCTCACCCAGGGTGAAGTCCATGTGGGGATTGTCACTGGCTCTTCCCATGTATTGTGCCACACCGGACGTATACAGGGCTTTTGCGACACGCTTTTGGCCCGTTATCCCTATATCCGCATCGTGGAAACCATCGAAAACAGTGACGATGAATTTGAAAGCTATGACAAAACGCTGGACCTGCTCAACCGCCATCCCGAGATTGACGCCCTTTATTTTACGGCCGGAGGCGTTTACGGCGGCTGCCGCGCGGTTCTCGCCGCCAAACGGACCGATATCCGCATCCTTACCTATGACCAGACTCCCAATACCCGCAGCCTGGTGGAGCAGGACGTCATCGCCGCCACCATCTGCCAGCAGCCTGCCCTGCAGGGCAGCCGTCCGCTGCAGCTGCTCTTTGACTACCTGACCACCGGGCAAAAACCCGAACAGGAATATTACTACACGGCCGTGGACATCCGTATCCGGGAGAACCTTTAGTCATTTTGTCCTAAAGCTGATACAAAATTTCCCCGATGTCTCCATTGATGCAAACGGATTTCTTTTTTATTTCATCAGGTGCATATGCCTCCCCATAGTTCAGGCAGACATAGACGGCATCTTTCCATTCGTGGGTCATGCGCCAAAAGCTGTATTTTACTATTGTTGGTGTATTGAATCCCACCCCAGCCTCCAAAAACATCACTTTCCCATTCTGATGCCTGCGGAGAAATTCCGCATACCGCCCCGAAGCCAAATGCCACCCGTCATCCTCCACAAAGGTATGATCCGCCCGGAGGTTCATGCACATGGGCTCCCCACACTTTGGGCAGTGTGGAACAAGGCCTGATGGAACCGTCATTTTAGGGCATATCCCTTCCGGCAGAATCAATGTACCATCCGTATCCGTGACATAGCCCTGCGTTTCAACCATTTCCCGGATACTGTTCCCATTATCGTAGGTTCTCTGATGACAGGGCCTGCCACACTGAAACAGCCCGTAATCCCCCTGTGTATAGAATAGCCGACGCTTATCAAATCCCGCCTTTTGGAAGCAATGGTCTACATTCGTTGTCAGGACAAAATAATCCTTGTCCTTAACCAGATCGTAGAGCCTATGGTAAACTGGTTTCGGGGCATCCATATACCGGTTGATATAAATATACCGGCTCCAGTAAGCCCAATATTCTTCCAGCGTATCATATGGGTGGAAACCGCCGGAATACATATCTTTGAAATGATACTTTTCCGCAAAGTCATGAAAGTATTTGTCAAAGCGTTCTCCCGTATAAGCAAAACCGGCAGAAGCAGAGAGGCCTGCGCCTGCACCTACCACCACGGCATCTGCATTTTCCAATCCCTCTTTCACTTTTTCCACAAAATGTCTTACCGATACTGCGCCCATATTTTACTCCATTTCTGCGCTGTTTTGTTGCGCAAAGCCATGCATGGCTTACGAGTTTGTGGCAAGCCATTTATGGCTTTGCAGCGCGCAGACACAAATCCCGCGATTGAAAATTTCAATTTTCAATCTTCCCTCCTGCCTAAAAGTTGTGCGCTTTGCACGCGCCCTGCGCCCGGTGTGGCTGCCGGCAGGCGGCAATTTCCGCGCGCTAAGTACCCATCAGCCTTCTTTCAAAAGTGCCCCTGCCCTTATGGGACAGGGGCGAGGGCACTTAACCCGATGATTCCCCCAACTGCTTATTGTGCCACAACGGAAATCCTTTGCTGTATGTGGTTGCCGTTTAACGCTTCATCCACCATGGCAACGGCATAATCTGCATAGCTGATTACGCTTTCCCCCTTAGCGTTGCATATCAATTCTTCGCCGCCCAAGATGTATTTTCCGGTTCTGTCCCCGTCTGCCAAAAAGTCCCCGGCAGGACTGATATATGTCCACTTTACATCGGTCCTGGTGCGGAGTTCGTCAAGCGCCTTTCCCATACTGGAAGCGAGCGGTTTGAATATTTCCGGAAAGTCCGCCCCGTCCATAACCCGTACGGTATGCTCCGGGTTTACGTACAGGCTGCCTGCGCCGCCGACAATAAGGAGCCTTGTTTCTTTGCCGCTTACAAGGTCACAGAGATGTTTCAGGGAAGTACCATGCTGCGGCAGGGTTTCCGGTGTCCATGCCCCGAAAGCGTCAATCACAACATCAAAGCCCTCCAGATCGGCTGCGCTTAAAGCAAACAGGTCTTTCCTGATGACGTTTACCGCTGCCGACCGGTTTTCGCCGCGCACAACGGCAGTAACATCTGCCCCCCTCGCGATCGCTTCCTGAACGATTAACCTTCCCTCTTTGCCGTTTGCACAAATAACTGCGATTTTCATAGTTTTGTCCTCCTTCATTCCATTTTGGTTTTTACGGCTTGTTTCTTCCCGCCTGCAGGATTATAATATATCCATAAAGAAAAATCGTAAAGTAAGCACTTTATTGTGCCATAGTCACCAAAAAGAAACTATTATGGAGAAATGGGGGTTTTTCATGGAAAAAAATTTACCAGCCTGCCCGGTAGAGACTACTTTAATGCTTATCAGCGACCGTTGGAAAGTGTTAATCATCCGCGACTTATTGGACGGTACCAAACGATTTGGACAATTAAAAAAGTCCATCGGGAATGTATCCCAAAAAGTCCTGACGGCAAATTTGCGTTCCATGGAAGACAGCGGTTTGCTTACCCGGAAAGTATACCCGGAAGTGCCGCCGCGGGTAGAATATACTTTAACGCAAACCGGATATAGCCTAAAACCAATTTTAGACGCCATGGTAGCTTGGGGGACGGCATATAAACAAAATAACAGTTGAATGGGAAACAGCCTTAACGAGCCATTGCCCTACACCTCAAACAGCAGATCCGCATACACCGGAAACGGCCAGAAGCTTCGATCCACCATGGTTTCCAGCGCGTCCGCCGCACTGCGCAGCCCCTCCATGGCCGGTACGACCCTGTCCCGGTAAAAAAACGCCTGTCCCTTTACGTCCTCTTTCCTCCCGGAACCCTCCCTGAGCGTCCACCGCAGGGCTTCCAGCGCTCCCTGTGCTGCCGCCAGCTGTCTGTTGACGCCGCGCAAAAGCGCCGCCGCCACATCCGGCTCGGCCCCCGCCGCCCGGGAAGCGTTCACCGTCTCCGCCAGCGTCCTGACATAGCGCAGCACGGCGGGCAGGATTTCCCGGTCCGCCATGTCGATCATCGTCCGCGCTTCAATGTTGATAGTTTTGACATAGGTTTCATACAAAATTTCCTTGCGGGCGGCAAGCTCCGTGCGGCTGTAAATCCCGAACCGCTCATACAGCCGGATGGCCTTATCCGCCGTCAATGCCTCCACGGAATCAATCATACCCTTGAAATGGGGCAGTCCCCTGCGCTTTGCCTCCCGCTCCCAGGACTGGGAGTAGCCGTCCCCGCTGAAAATAATGCGGCGGTGCTTTGCCATATATTCTTTGATCAGGTCGTGCACTGCAGTCTCGAAGTTGTCCCTTCCGGCCGCCTCCAGCCGGTCCGCCGCCTCGCAAAAGGCCTCCGCCACAATCGCATTGATGGTGGTGGTGGGACTGCCGATGGAATCGGAGGAACCCACCATGCGGAATTCAAACTTATTTCCCGTAAAGGCAAAGGGGGAGGTGCGGTTTCTGTCCGTGGCGTCCATATGTAAATCCGGCACCGTGGACACACCGGTGCGAAGGGTAGAGCCCTCCAGACAGGACGAAGCCTCCCCGGTCTCCACCAGCTGGCGCACCACATCCTCCAGCTGCGTCCCCAAAAACACGGACACGATGGCCGGGGGCGCTTCGTTGCCCCCCAGACGCTGGTCGTTACCCACGTTGGAAGCGCTGCGGTGCAGCAAATCCGCATGGGTGTCCACCGCTTTCATCACACAGGCAAGCACCAGCAAAAACTGGATGTTCTCATTGGGGGTATCCCCCGGCTCCAGCAAATTCACGCCGGTGTCCGTACAGATCGACCAGTTATCGTGCTTTCCGGAACCGTTGACGTTGGCAAACGGCTTCTCGTGCAGCAGGCAGCGCAGATTGTGCCGCTCCGCCACCTTTTTCATCGTCTCCATCACCAGCTGGTTGTGATCCATGGCAATGTTGGCCGTCTCATAAACCGGCGCCAGTTCATGCTGGCCGGGTGCCACCTCGTTGTGCTGGGTCTTGGCCGTCACACCCAGCTTCCACAATTCCACATTTAAATCCTTCATAAAAGCGCCCACCCGCTCCCGGATAACGCCAAAATAGTGATCCTCCAATTCCTGTCCCTTGGGAGCCGGCGCGCCAAACAGCGTTCTTCCGGAAAAAACCAGATCCTTACGCTGCAAATACTTGCTGCGGTCGATCAGGAAATATTCCTGCTCCGCCCCCACAAAGGGAATGACCTTTCTGGCCGCCGTATGGGGGGCAAACAGCCGCACGATGCGCATCGCCTGCACCGAAAGCGCCTCCATGGAGCGAAGCAGCGGGGTTTTTTTGTCCAGGGCCTCCCCTTTATAGGAACAAAAGGCTGTGGGCACACACAAAATCACCCCCGTGGCGTCCTCCTTCAAAAATGCCGGGGAAGTGATGTCCCACACCGTATAACCCCGGGCCTCAAAGGTGGAGCGCAGTCCGCCGGAAGGAAAGGAAGACGCGTCCGCCTCCCCCTTGATCAGTTCCTTTCCCGAAAAATCCAGAAGCATCTTTCCGCTTACATCGGGATGGGTCACAAAAGAATCATGCTTTTCCGCCGTAATACCGGTGAGCGGCTGGAACCAGTGGGTATAATGGGTGGCGCCGTGCTCCACCGCCCAATCCTTCATCGCCTTTGCCACCACGTCTGCGGTAGCGCCGGAAAGCTCCCCGCCGTGCTCCATCACGCGCCGCACTTCCTCATACGCCTTCTTGGGCAGACGTTCCTGCATTTTTCCCAGCGTGAATACATTTTCCCCAAACAGCTTTTCGATATTAATTACCTCTCCCATATCTCCTCACATTCCCCCGCCTTTTATGGCTCCTACGAATCCGCGGGCATCCCAAAAATGCGTTATCCTCCGCCCAAATTGTCCTATCTCCCCTTCCCGGTGCGAAGCAGGTCGAAGCATTCCGCCCCTCCCCCGGAAAGGGTCAGCCACAAGACCTGTTTGGGATGGGGGGCACTTTCCATCTGCCTGCCCTCCCCGTCCTCGATCTTTTCCACCACCACGGCAATGTCCCTGCCGTCCGGCTTCATGATCTCAATCCGGTCCCCGGTGCAAAACTTATTGCGCTGCTCAATCCGCACGCGCCCTGCCGCATCCTTTTCATAGACAATCCCCAGATAAACGGCGTCGCTTTGGTACGTGCTGTTATCATAAATCTGTGTGGTTTCATCCGGCTTTCCATAATAGAAACCAGTGGTAGGCGGACGGTAGGTACATTTCGCGATTTCCCGGCGGTACCACCCCAAATGCGCCCGGTAGGTTTCCACGGATTTGAGGCAATCGTCGATGGCCCTGCGGTATGTCCTTGCAACCGTGGCCGCATAGAGGGCGTTTTTCATCCTCCCCTCCACCTTAAAGCTATCGATCCCTGTATCCAAAAGATCAGGGATATGCCCTACCATACATAAATCCTTGGAATTAAAAAGGTAGGTTCCCCTCTCGTTTTCGTACACCGGATAATATTCCCCCGGCCTTGTCTCCTCCACCACCGCATATTTCCAGCGGCACGGATGGGTGCACGCCCCCTGGTTGGCGTCCCGTCCGGTAAAATAACTACTCAACAGGCAGCGGCCGGAATAGGAAATGCACATGGCGCCATGAATAAAGCTTTCCATCTCCATGTCAGCCGGAATCCGCTCCCGGATTTGCCGCATCTCTGTCAGGGAAAGCTCCCTCCCGCAGACCACCCGCTTTGCCCCCAGGCCATACCAAAACAAAAAAGTCCCGTAATTGATGTTGTTGGCCTGGGTGGAAATATGAATCTCTGCGCCGGGCCATACCTTTTTGGCAAGTATAAACATGCCCGGATCGGAGATAATCAGCGCATCCGGCGCTGCAGGCTCCCCGGCCCGGGTCTTCAAATCCCGAAGCTGTGCAAAATAAATTTCCGCCGCAGGCAGGTCGCGGTTGTGCGCCAGAATATTGGCGGTGACATACACCCTCACCCCCCTTTTGCGGGCAAACCCGATTCCCTCTGCCATCTGTGCAAGGTCAAAATTCTTTGCCTTCGCCCTGAGGCCGAAAGCTTCCCCACCGATATAAACGGCATCCGCCCCGTAACGCACGGCGGTCTGCAATACCTCCAAACTGCCCGCCGGAATTAAAAGCTCCGGCTTCTTTGTGTTTTCATTCATTCCGACAAGCCGCCCCCTTGGACGCCCTCCCTCCTGTAACTGACCGCCAAGCCGTCCCCCACCGGCAGAATTGCCGTCTCCAGTGCAGGATTACGCTTTAATTCGTACAAATACTCCCGCATTCTGGCATGTATCGTCCGGTCGCGCCGTGTGACCATATAGCGGGATTCCAAAATATCCCCCTCCTGCAGCACATTGTCGGACACCAGCAGGCCGCCGGGAGCCAGCAGACGCAGCACCTTTGGCAAAAAACGGGGATACTGTCCTTTGGCCGCATCCATAAACACAAAACCAAAAGGCCCTTCCAGCCGGTCAAGGGCCTGCCCGGCATCCATGCAAAGCAGGGTAATTTTATCACTGCGTCCGGCCCTCCCGAAATTCTCCCTGGCCCTGGCCGCACGGCTTTCACATTTTTCCACCGTAGTGATATGTCCGTCCTGCGGCATGTACTCGCTCATCCACAGCGCCGAATACCCCACCGCCGTCCCCACCTCCAGAATGGAAGACGGACGGTGCAGCGTTAATAAAAAACGTAAAAAACTCCCCGTTTCCCTGCGGATCACCGGTATTTTATCTGCAACGGCCTGCCGCTCTATCTGCAAAAGCCATTCCGGCTGTTCCTTATCCAAAGCATTCAGAAACGTGCGCATTCTCTCTTCCACGATCATGACTGGTCGCTCTCGCTACTTCCCGCCATCACATCCATCATTTCTTCCGGCGTCATGGCCGTGGACAACGTATATGTCCCCTCCGCAAACCCATCCTTGGCATAATTGGATAAAAACTCCTGCAGCCTGAACAGATTCCTGTCCCGGACGAGCCCGTTTTCATAGATCATGTCGGCAATGCCGTCAAAATCCATGCCGTCCGTCACCGTCACCGTGACATCCCGCCCCGGCGCCGGAGATACCGGGGGTTCCCCGTAAACCCGCGTCCCATAATGGTAGGCAAACACGGAAAAGCGGTAAATCAGCATCACCGCCACCACAATCACGACGACGTTAAAAACCATGCCGACGGCACCGCCCGCCAGATCCTTCAGCACCGAATTGCCGTTTTTTTTCTTCCTGCCCTGATTACTCAAAATGTACTGCCTCCATAATTCCCTGGTTGATTCCCTGAATCATCCTGCAAAAATCCAGTTCCGCCCGTAAAAAAGATTCCACCTTCTGATTCTTCCGTAACTCTTCGTATTTATTCGCAAACTCTTCCGTCTTGTCCAGCAATTCCTCCGGATCCGTAAAGCGCTGCAGCGCAAAATTTTCCAGCCGGTAAGCATCCACCTGCTCTTTCAGGGCAGGATCGCTATTCAAAACGGAACGCTGCCGGTCAAATTCGTCGTATTCTGCGGATTCCAAAATAGCCCCGATCAATCCCTGCAGGGCCTCCTCCACTCTAGCCATCTTTTCTTACTCTCCTTAAACATCCATGATCACCGGCAGAATCATCGGCCGGCGTTTCGTTTTTTTCCAAATAAAATCTCCCAGCGCATCTTTGATAGAAGTTTTCATCTTGCCCCAGTCCGTGCAGCCCCGGCTGACACAGTTATCCACCACTTTCTCCATCAGACCATGGGCCTCTTCCATCAGTTCATCCGACTCCCTGACATAAACAAATCCCCGGGAAACCAGATCCGGCCCTCCGGCCACCTCTCCCGTTGCTTCGTCCAGTGCCACCACCACAATGATGATACCGTCCTCCGCCAAATGCTGCCGGTCCCGCAGCACCACATTCCCCACATCGCCGACACCCAGCCCGTCCACCAGAATGGAACCCACAGCTACCTTGCCGGTCAGCTGCGCATGTTCGTCGTCCAATTCCAGCACGTCGCCGGACGCCATCATAAATACGTTCTCCTTAGGGATTCCCAGTTCCATGGCAATCTGCGCCTGCGCCTTGCGGTGCTTATATTCGCCGTGAATCGGAATCGCATATTGGGGCTGCACCAGCGTATAGATCAGCTTGATTTCCTCCTGACAGGCATGTCCGGAAACATGCACGTCCTGAAAAATCACCTCGGCCCCTTTCATTTCCAGTTCGTTGATAACCTTCGTCACCGCTTTCTCATTGCCGGGAATCGGGTTGCTGGAAAAAATAATCGTATCGTTGGGCCCGATGGATACCTTCCGGTGAATGCTGGAGGCCATACGGCTCAACGCCGCCATATTTTCGCCCTGACTGCCTGTGGTGATGATGACCGTCCGGTCATCCGGGTAATCCTTTAAGCGGTCGATATCCACCAGCGTATTGTCCGGTATGCTGATACAGCCAAGGCTCATGGCCGTCTCAATGATATTCACCATGCTCCGCCCTTCCACCACCACTTTCCGTCCATAACGGTGCGCGGAATTGATAATCTGCTGCACCCGGTCCACATTGGAGGCAAAGGTCGCGATAATCAGCCGGGAGCCCTGGTGATCGTGGAAAATCGTGTCAAACGTCTTCCCCACCGTGCGTTCCGACTGGGTAAAGCCTTTCCGCTCGGCGTTGGTGGAGTCGCACATCAGCGCCAGCACGCCCTTTTTGCCAAGTTCCGCAAAACGCTGCAGGTCGATGGCCTCCCCGTACACCGGCGTGTAATCCACCTTGAAATCCCCCGTATGGATCACCGTTCCGGCAGGGGAATGGATCGCCAAGGCGGCGGCATCCACAATGCTGTGGTTGGTCTTGATAAACTCAATCCGGAACTGCCCCAAATTTACGGACTGCCCGAATTTGATGACCTTACGCTTCGTATGCCCCAGCAGGTTGTGCTCCTTTAACTTATTCTCGATCAGCCCCATCGTCAGGCGTGTGGCATACAGCGGCATGTTCATTTCCCGCAAAACGTAAGGCAGGGCGCCGATATGATCCTCATGCCCGTGGGTGATCACCACCCCTTTCACCTTATCGGCATTTTCCTTTAAGTAGGTAATATCCGGAATGACAAGATCAATCCCCAGCATATCGTCGTCCGGAAACGACAGGCCGCAATCCACCACAACAATACTGTCTTGATATTCAAAGGCAGTAATATTCATTCCAATCTGCTCCAGCCCACCTAAGGGAATCACCTTGAGGCCTGATGCATCCGTATTCAATTTTTTTACTTTCTTCAATTACATTCCCTCCATTGATCGTCCAAATAAACCTGTCCGTCCTATTTCTCCAATTCCACGTCGTCCATCATACTTTCAAAAACAGCCGCAACAGCATCCAGTTCCCCGTCATCGTCCACAATCTCATACAGGCTTTCCGCATCGCCGGGCGCAGAGGTATCCTTCAAAATCAGGGCCTCCGCCTCTTCCCCTTCCCCGTCTGCCACCAAAATGTAGTCGATTCCGCCAAGTCTGGTCTGCTCCAGCACAAAAAATTCCACGGCTTCCCCATCGTCGGGGCAAAAAACTATCTTTTCCACGTTTCTCTATCCTTCCTGTCCCTGTCCTGCTGCCCGGGCATCCAAATAGCCCTGTAAAATCAGAACGGCCGCAATCTTATCCACATAATCTTTGCGGTCTTGTCTCCGGACTTTGGCCTCCATCATCGTCCGGTCCGCTTCCACCGTAGTCAGGCGTTCGTCCCAAAAAGACACGGGAAGTCCCGTACGACGCATGAGCCTGTCCGCAAACTCCCTGGTCTTTTCCACGCGTTCGCCCTCCGACGCGTTCATGTTCACCGGAAGGCCAAGCACAATCTCAAAAACCCCGTATTCCTCTATCAGTTCTTCTATCCGCGCCAGTGTCCTGCGCTGCTTATTCTCTTCCTTACGCCTGATGATCTCAATCCCCTGCGCGGTAACGAAAAGCGGGTCACTGACCGCAACGCCCACTGTCTTGGAACCGAAATCCAATCCCATAATCCTCATCCGGCTTTTCCCCTATTTCCAATGGTTATTCTTAATGTAGGCCTTGAGTATCTCTTCCACCAGTTCATCGCGTTCCACCCGCATAATCAGCCCACGGGCGTTCTTGTGGCTCGTAATATAAGTGGGATCCCCCGACATAATGTAGCCAACAATCTGGCTCACCGGATTATATCCCTTCTCCGAGAGTGCCTCATAAACGGCATCCAAAATCACCTTCACGCCGTTCTCCGGTTCCGCTTCCACCTTAAAATATTGTGTGTTGCCTAAATCCTGCATATCTCCTCACATTCTGCCCCCCGCCGGCAACCGCCTTTTGGCTATAATCCTGCGTTGCCAAACGGACGGCTTGCCCGCCCGATTTCCGTCCAGAACTTTCTGGTAACTATCCACATTTTACCCTATCTTCCAAAAAAATTCAACGTATTTTACTTTAACAATAGTATTTTATCGGTTAAAAGTCCTGTCACCATTCCCCCAACCAGACAGTTTTCCAGATTGGCATCCGTCTTACGCGCTTCCAAGGCCCCCAAAACATATGTCCTGGTATGCCCCACCCAGTATGCCCTGCCGCCGATTGTCTTCTTTTCCTCCACAAGGATTTCTTCCTGCCTGCCTATGTAACGCTCCCGGTACTGCCGGGACTGCTTTGCCTCCAGCAAAAAAAGCCTGGCGCTGCGCTCCTGCTTTATGGCCGCCGTAAGCTGTCCGGCAAGCCTGTCCGCCGCCGTCCCCTTTCTTCTGGAATACGGGAAAATATGCATTTCAAAAAAGTGTATCTTTTCCAGAAACGCCTCGGTAGCCGCAAACTCTTCCTCCGTTTCCTGCGGGAAACCCACAATCACATCGGTGGTTATGGCCGGATCCGCAAAAACCCTGCGCAAAATCTGCACCCGCCCATAGTATTCCCCCGTCGTGTAATGCCTATTCATCCGCCGCAGCGTCTCGTCGCAGCCGCTCTGCAGCGACAGG
>CARDPF010000055.1 GCA_948960675.1 uncultured Eisenbergiella sp. | reverse complement strand
TTATCAACCACCCTTCTTGGAATTTCCTATATTTGAATTATACAGGAAGCTCCTCTATCATCATACGGATCCCGTTTAGCACAATCCGCTCATCGTCTACAATCAAGATCCTAAACATCCCAAATCTCCCCTTTACGCTTAAAGCTGCCGGTAATGCGTAGGCGTATAGCCAAAAAGCTTTTTAAAACATTTTGTAAAATAGCTTACGTCCGCAAATCCACATTGCCACGCCACATTCCCCACCGGCTCCCTGCCGCCCTGCAAAAGCTTCTGCGCCTGCTCCATGCGCAGTGCAAGCACATATCTGCCAAAAGTGATTCCGGTAATTTCCCTGAACCTGCGGCTAAAGTAAGATTCATTATAGCCGAACCTTTCGCTGAGTGATTTTGCGGAAATATCCTCCGCAAAATGTTCGTTGATATAAGCCAATACTTCGCTGTACTGCATATCTTGGCTGTACAAAATCTTCGCACTGCCATCCCGGTATTCATATAAAATGCCAAGCATCTCATAAATCGTGCCAATGGCCCGCAGGGGATTTTCCCTTGCCCCGTTTTTTTGTATATCCGCAATCCGGTTTACGATGGCAAAAAGGCGTTCATCCTCAATGACATTGCGAAAAGCATACTTTCCCTGACAAAACGGAAGCAGATACTTATCGGACGCAATTGTCCCGTTGCAAAATTTTTGTACGTCAAACATGATGGTGTGGTAAACCACGCCATCCTCCCCCGCAAATCCACCGTGCAGCTGTCCTGGGTTGATCACCGCTACCTGTCCCGCATGGAGACGGCAATGCCATTCCCCAAAATGCACTTCCAAGCTTCCGTCCGCCACGCCCACCAGTTCCATCCGCTCATGCCAATGCATGGGAAAACACATCCTGCCGTTTTTTTCTTCCACTACCGTGTAAAGATATTTTATCGCATTTTCCCCGTAAACCACAGGGGTCAGTTCCTTATACGCATCCAGCATCTCCCAATTTCCCACCCTGCCTTTACTTTAAAAATTCCAAACCCTGCAAACGGAAAGGCGCACCCGCCTACGCTTTTTTATGTATCTTAAAAAAGCGGTCCGGCACTTCAAAGACCAGCACAATTCCCAATACGATCGCGAAAGCCGCCTTGACCGCAGCAAACCCGTTTTCCGCCGCCTCCGCCGGACGGTCCGTCACAAGGTAATAGGCAGTCCAGTAGATCCCCGCTCCCGGCACCAGTGGAAAAATCCCGGTAGTCAAAAACACGGTGGCGGGACACCTTTCCCAGACCGCCAGAAAGCGGGACAGAAATACCACCAGAAACGTTGCAAAAAAGGTGGCTTCCGTGGCCGTACAGGGAGTATGCCCGGTCAATAGTAAGTAAAGCCCCCAACCGGCCCCGCCTACCAATCCGCAATAAATGTAGTATTGCCGTGGAACGCCGAAAAGAACGGAAAACGCCAGCGTCCCGAAAACGGCGGCAATGATCTGACCAATCATAGTAGGATCCCTCCAAAAATACGGTGATAAGCGATAAACATAACGCCCACGCCGATTGCCACGCACAAAAAAATCAGCATCGCATCCAGAAGCCGCACCGCCCCGGAAATATAATCTTCGTTGGCAATGTCACGGATTCCGTTGGTAAAAGACACGCCGGGTACCAGCGGAATGATGGAGCCTATGATCATGTGGCTGAGATGCTCTCCCAGCCCCAGCCGGTAACTGAGAATGCAAACCAGCGTGACCAGCGCGCCGCCGCAAATATTTTTCGTAATTTTTGTGACATGGGATTTGCCCACCAGCAATACGAAAATATATAGCAAAAATCCGGCCACAAATGCCACTGCGCTGTCGATAAGGCTTCCGCCCAAAAGATAGCAAAAACAGGCGCTGCCCACACCGGAGGCCAGTATTTGTACCGGAAACCCTTTTCCCGGCATACACCGTATCTGATCCAGCCTTTCTTTTATCTCTTCAATGCTGTAACGACCTTCCACTACCTCCCTGGAAAGCTGGTTTACTGCCACCACCTTGTCAAGCTGCGTGCCCTTCACGGGAATATGCTGCACTTTCGCATATTGTCCCCCCGGACTGCTAAAGTCCGGCCGGCCTGTTGTAAAAATACCGTTGCTTAAAACGAAGAAATTTTCACATTCCACCCTGAAATGCCGGCAGATCCGTTCCATCGTCTCTTCCACCCTTGCGATCTCCGCCCCGTTTTCCAGCAGAATATGTCCTGCTGCCATGGCAACCTCCAAAACCTCCCGGTCATTTTGTGTCCACTCTTCTTTTTCCATACTCCCAAACCCCATCCCCCGTAATCAGATGTATCTATCATTACTATAACAGTAACGTCCGCGTATGGCAAGGGCCCTGCCCCCATTGCTTGGCATGCGCCATTGTTGGCACGCCATTACGCAGGAAAGCCGGTTGCTACGCGCTGGCGCGCTCTCGCAACCGCCGCCGGTATTCACAATCCGGGCTGACGCCCTTCTTGCTCATACCGGCTTGCCCGCCCGATATCCGGACGTCTGTGCAAGCAAGCTTGCCCATACGCCCGGCTGCCGGTCGGGGCTTTCATGGTAAAATTTTTACCATTACCGGTGCAATTTTTCCTAGGGCTTTTCCTGTTCCCATGTTACAATAAAAGTCAACAACCCCGCGACAGTCGCCAAATGCCTGCAAGCAGTCACTTGACTTGTTGTCTGCGGGAATAAAAAATGCAAAGACAAAGGAGGTCGTGTATGAAAATCGGAACCTGTGTATCCCTGCGTTCCATGGAAGGTATTTCCGAAAAGCTGGCTGTTTTGGCGGAGAACCATTTTGGCAGCTGTCAACTCATTTCCTGGAACCCAGACGTTTGGACAAAGGAAAACGCCGTTGTGCTCAGGGAACTCTTGGAGCGGTACCACATTGAAGTCTCCGCCTTCTGGTGCGGCTGGGAGGGACCCATTGTCTGGGATTTTTATGACGGACAGCAAACGCTGGGGCTTGTTCCCGTAGAATACCGCCAGATGCGCATCCAAAACCTGTGCGACGGTGCGGATTTTGCACACATGCTGGGTGTCACGGACGTGGTCAGCCATATGGGCTTCATTCCCGAAAACCCCTACGATCCTAATTTCAACAGCTTTTGCATCGCCGTCCGGACAGTCGCCCGGCACTTGCAGGAAAACGGACAGTTTTTGCTTTTTGAGACCGGACAGGAAACCCCCGTCACCCTGCTGCGCTGCTTTGAAACCGTGGGCGTTGACAATCTGGGAATCAACTTAGACACCGCCAACCTGATCCTTTACGGGAAGGCAAATCCTGTAGACGCGCTGGATGTATTTGGAAAATATGTCCGCAACCTGCACGCCAAAGACGGGCGCTATCCCGTCAACGGTCATGATCTCGGGGAAGAAACACGCCTTGGCGAAGGGAAGGTTGATTTTCACGCGCTGTTTGTAAAGCTACACGAACTGGGATACGATTCCCATGTGACCATAGAACGGGAAATTTCCGGCACACAGCAGCTGCAGGACATCCTGCAGGCCCGGGAATATTTGCAAACCATAATCGGGGAAATATACTTATAAAAAAGAATTACGGAGGAACGCCATGTTAAAAGTTGGTCTGGTAGGCGTCGGCGGTATCAGCGGCGCACATATACCCGCATGGGAAGCCATGCAGGACACAGAACTTGTCGCGCTCTGCGACATCCGTCCCGAGCGTCTTAAGCCTTATCCGGGCAAAAACCATTATTTGAATTTTGACGAGATGTTGGACAGCGAAAAGCTGGACATTCTCGATATCTGTCTTCCCACTTACCTCCATGTGGATTTCGCGGTAAGGGCCATGGAAAAGGGCATCCATGTAATCTGTGAAAAGCCCATATCCCTGCACGATGAGGACATCGAACGCGCCTACTCCACGGCACACCGCATGCACGTCAATTTCATGGTCGCCCAGGTGCTGCGCTTCTGGCCCGAATACGAATTTGTAAAAGAAGCCTATGAAACCAGAAAATATGGCCGCCTGCTTTCCGGCTGCATGGCCCGTCTTGGCGGCTATCCCAAGTGGAGCTGGGATGGCTGGATGATGGACGAAAAAAGGAGCGGGATGGTTCCCTATGACCTCCATATCCATGACCTGGACTTCATCGTCTATGCATTTGGAACCCCGGAAAATGTAACGCGCAACCGGGCCAGAACGCCGCAGCAGGATTACATCAGCGCAACCTATGCTTTCCCGGACTTTTTCATCCATACGGAAGCCTCCTGGTACGCCGCCCCGCTTCCTTTTGCCGCCAGCTTCCGCTTCCAGTTTGAGGATGCCCTGTTGCTATGGGAGCGCGGAAAATGCATGGTTTACCAAAACGACGGACAAATCCTTGACCTTTCTTCGGACAGTCAGGGTGAGACCGGCTCCATCAATCTTCCCAAAAGCGATGCCTATGCCAATGAAATCCGCTATTTTACGGACTGCGTGCAAAAAGGCTGCTTTCCGGATAAAATCAAACCGGAAGAACTGGAGACTGTCGTCCGGCTCCTAAATGCATTCTGACATTTTTGCAAAGGCTGTTCTACCCTGCAACCACCGGTAGAGCGGCCTTTCCCTTACGGTCATTGTAACAAAAATAAAATGTGTTATCCTATATCCATACCCCCAGTGGTACAAAACCACGCGTCTCCTTGTCTGCTGGGGGCAGGAGACAATTTTTTTTAAACAGTGTTACAGTCCAGCCTTTTAAACGGTTTTGCCTTCGCAGGGCCATGGCCAAACTGTAACGGAAAGGACACAATACAATGAACTTCGGGAAAAAATTAAAAAACCTGCGCCTGCAAAAAGCAGTCACACAGGAACAGTTTGCCGCCTGTTTAAACATATCCCCTCAGGCAGTATCCAAATGGGAAAACGGCCTGACGCTGCCCGACATCCAGCTTCTGCCGGAAATATCCGTCTATTTTGGCGTCACCATCGACGAACTTTTCGACCTGACAGACCAAAGGCACCTGCAGCGCATCGAAAACATGCTGGAAACCAAGCGTACCATTGAGCAGGCCGATTTTACCTATGCGCAGAACTTTCTGCAGACCAAGCTTGCCCAAAAGGAATCCATGCCCCAATGCCTCACCCTGCTCAGCTCCCTTTATAACCACAAAGCAGCGGAATATGCCTCCCTGGCCGAATATTACGCAAAGGAAGCCCTGCTTTTGGAACCGGAGAACAAGCAAAATCACTCCAATCTCTGTGAAGCGCAGCGCGGAACCTCGCCGGACTGGTATTTATTTGCCCACACGGAACGGATACGCTATTACCAGGACTTCGTCCGTCAAAATCCCGGTTATGCCCGGGGATATCTCTGGCTTCTGGACGAACTGATCGCAGACAACCGGTGTGATGAGGCCCAAGACACCCTTACGCAGCTGTCCGCACTGGATCATTCCTGCCGTATTCCCCTCTACCAAGGACAAATCGAATGGGCCAGGGGCAGACAGGAACAGGCTTTACAAATCTGGGAAACCATGGCGCAGGAGTTTGCGTCGGACTGGCTCGCCCAGCTGTGCATGGCAGACTGCCTTGCACACATCTGCCGCTATGAAGATGCCGTCCCCTATTACCAAAAGGCGCTAAAACTCCAGCCCGTGCCCCGCTACACGGATGCCTGCTTATCCATGGCGCAAATCCACGAGATTTTGAAGGACTACGCCAATGCCATCTGCGACTGGGAGGGCGTCCTCAAAATCTGCCGGGACGAATGGGATATGCAGGAGGGGGAAGCCATCGACCATCCGAAGCGTGAAATCGCCCGCTTACAAAAACTGCTTGCACAGCAGCCTACTCCTCCATTGTCTCCAGCAAAAAACTGACGGGACGAAAACCGTCGTTACAGGAAATCATGGCTGATTTCTTATTTTTCATCCAACCGTCATAAAAATTTTCACCGCCATGGGAGAGCGTCATGACAAAAGCCGATATGCTCTCCCAGGCGCTGTCACAAAAGCCTTCCGGCTTCTGCCACCCATTTGCAACAAACACCTGCCCTTCCTGCATATCGCAGGCATGTCCGATGGGATTTTCATATTTTTCGATTAAATCCGCATAATGGGCTGTTCTCATAACCGTTATTTTGACCTTTTTCATCCAATTCCCTTTCCCAAAGCGTGTTTGAAAAATCATTCCCGCCATCTGTACGCCCCACTTTGCGCGGTATTTGCGGCAAAAATATCCAATATTCCCAAATCCGGTGTCCCGGACAACTGCCCGTGAATAGTAACAACTGCCCATTGGTTTCCGCAACCCGCTGTAATATTATATTGATTTTTATATTTTCCCATTCTATAATAAAACTCATTATAGCGACGAAAGGAATGCGCATCAATATGTCCAAAAATTATAAAAAAACGCTGACAGCTTGTTACCTGGGTTTCATCACCCAGGCAATCGCTGCAAATTTTGCACCGCTGCTTTTCCTAAAATTTCATCAGGACTACCAAATTCCCCTTGGAAAAATAGCCCTCATTTCTACCGTATTTTTCTTAACCCAGCTGATCGTGGACATCTTATGTTCCTATTTTGCAGACCGTATCGGATACCGCAATTGTGCCGTGGCTTCGGAATTGTGCTCTGCCATGGGGTTAATCGGTCTTGCGTTTTTGCCGGACCTGCTCCCCCACCCGCTGACCGGCATCATCCTGAGCGTTGTCGTTTACGCGGTCGGAAGCGGACTGATCGAGGTGTTGGGCAGCCCCATCGTAGAGGCCTGCCCCTTTGACCACAAGGAAGCCGCCATGAGCCTGCTACACTCCTTTTACTGCTGGGGCTCGGTGGGCGTCATTCTTTTATCTACCGTTTTTTTTGCCGTTTTCGGCATCGGCAGCTGGAAATGGCTTGCATGCATTTGGGCTGCTATCCCGCTTTATAACATCTACAACTTTGCGACCTGCCCCATTGAACATCCTGCAGCCGACGGCAAAGGCATGAAAATCAGCCGCCTGCTGCGTGTTCCGCTATTTTGGATCTCCCTGATCCTTATGGTGTGCGCCGGGGCCTCCGAACTGTCCATGGCCCAGTGGGCTTCCGCTTATGCCGAGTCAGCGCTTGGGCTTTCAAAGGCGATGGGCGACCTGACCGGTCCCTGCCTGTTTGCGGTAACGATGGGAATCAGCCGCGTCATCTTCGGAAAATACGGGGACAGGCTGGATTTGATGAAATATATGACCGGATCCGGCTGCCTGTGCCTGCTGTGCTACATATCGGCCTCCCTGTCGTCCAATCCCGTCCTCGGACTGGTCGGCTGCATTCTCTGCGGCTTTTCCGTCGGCATAATGTGGCCCGGAACCATCAGCATCTGCTCCGGCCGTCTGCCCGGCGGCGGGACTGCCATGTTCGCCCTGCTCGCCATGGCCGGGGATCTGGGCGGGGCATTCGGGCCGGGACTGGTGGGCGCAATTACCCAAAACGCCGGTAACGACCTGCGAAAGGGAATGATGGTAGGATGCCTTTTCCCGCTGGTCCTGATCCTGTCCCTCTTCATGCTGAAAATAACCCGGAACGGTAAGGATATGCAAAACAAAAGCAGTTCAGCCTAAATACCCTTTTCCATTTGGATGTAAAGTCCCTGTTGAAAAGTGATGGCAAACCCGAAGGAGCGGTATATGGAAACGGCAGGTTCAAGCGTTATCCTGGTATCCAAAAACAGTGTGTGGCATCCCTGCCCTTTGGCATAACATTCTGCCGTTTTCAGCAATTCCCCTGAAATTCTCCGGCCCCGGTACTCTTTTTTTATATACAGCCGCTTGACCTCACCTATTGAGTCCGCCTTTTTTCTATATGCGATACAGCCTGCCGGAATGCCGTCCCAAAATGCAAGCCAGACCTTTTCTATGTTTTCCCCTCCGCTGTACCGCGTGTAACACCATTGATCCTCCCCCAAAAAGGCAAGCATATAATCATCATGCTCCGAAAAAAGCTGCAAAACCCTTTTATCTGTTATGTCCATGGTAACAATATTCACTTTTCACCCCATTTCTGCGCTGCTTTGCGGCGCGCAAACACACATTTCCGGTCTATGGATTTCATTATAGCACGGTTGTCCGTCTCCCAAAACACCCATTTTCAATCGAATACGGAAAACAAACCACAGGAGGGGAAAATTGGGGGGAACCATTATTGCCCACTCCTCATATCTATATAAGGAATTCTGCTGTAAATCCTGTGGAGGAAAGCAATGCGGCACCAAGCTTGCAGCGCTGCGGAGCGCAGCATACCAAGGGCCGTAGATTTTCATGTCCCGGGAACAGCTTCATAAAGTGGCTTGAAGGAGAGGTTTATCGTTATGGCTATCGGCTATTTGACTATACAGGCACGGACAGCCCACGACGCGCTTCCCATCAGCGGGGCGCAAATCTGGATAATGGATGGCCGGGAAAAAAATATTTTCCACCTGACAACGGATGAAAGCGGGGAGACAAAAAGGCTTCCCTTAGAAACCCTGGACCGTTCCCTTTCCCTGCACCCGGATTTTCAGGGAACCCCTTTTATCAGTTATCATGTACTTGCGTTTGCAAACGGTTTTAATACCGTGCACATTTCTGGCATTCCGATTCTTGACGGGGAGACAGCCATTCAGCCAATTGATTTTGTGCCGATGCGGCAAATGCAGCGCATCCCGGAGGTAACAAACATTCAGGTTGGGGCACCGGCTGTTTCCATGGCAGGCGATCGTGACCAGAAAATACCCGACACGGATCCGCAGGTACTCCGCCAGGTAGTCATTCCGAATCCGATTACCGTGCATTTGGGCAGCCCCGGCGCAGCTGCGGCAAATGTAACGGTATCCTTTCCCGATTATGTAAAAAACGTTGCCAGCAGTGAAATTTATCCCACATGGCCGGATGCTTCCCTGCGGGCAAACATTTATGCCATTATTACTTTTGCGCTGAACCGGGTTTATACCGAATGGTACAGGAGCCGTGGCTACAGCTTCGACATCACAAACCATACTGCCTACGACCAATATTTTATATATGGGCGCAATATTTATGAATCCGTCAGCCTGATCGTGGATGAAATATTTAATGAATTTGTGCGCAGGCAGGGACAAACCGCCCCCTATTTTACCTCCTTTTGCAACGGAACCACCGCTACCTGCCAAGGGCTCTCCCAGTGGGGAACGGTTACGCTGGCAAATCAAGGGCTCAGCCCCCTGCAGATACTGCGTTCCTATTACCCGAAAGATGTGGAAATTGCAGAGACAAATATTATTACCGGGATTGTGACCTCCTATCCCGGCACCGCCCTTCAAACCGGGAGCACGGGACTTGACGTGCAGACCATTCAAACCTATCTGGGAAGGATCCGCCGCAATTACCCCGCAATTCCTGCGGTTACGGATCAAACAGGCGTATTCGGGGACAGCACAAGGGAGGCGGTTGCCAAGTTTCAGGGTATTTTCAATCTGACGCCCGATGGCATCGTGGGAAAGGCTACCTGGAATAAGCTCTCCTACCTGTACACCTCCGTGACCAGACTGGCCGAACTGGACAGCGAGGGCAGCACTCTCGGCATCGGAACCGTTCCGCCGTCTTCGGTTCTCCGCCTTGGCGCATCCGGACAGGACGTCATCACCCTGCAGTACCTTCTGAATATGGCAGCGGAATTTAACCCAACAATTCCAGCCCCGGCACAGGACGGGGATTTCGGACCGGAAACACAGCAGTCAGTTGCGGCATTCCAACGCGCTGCGAAACTTCAGCCTGACGGCGTGGTGGGACCGGCCACATGGCAGGCCCTGTACCAAACCTACCTGGGCGCTGAGCCCATCATTCCGCCCGGGCCTGATGCCGGGGGCACGCAATACATTGTCCGTCCGGGCGATACGCTTTGGCTGCTGGCACAGCGCTATCATACGACAGTGGATGCCATCAAAGCCTTAAACGGCCTGTCTAGCGACAACCTGCAGATCGGGCAAGTACTCAGGATTCCAACAACGGAATCTTCCGGCGGGTCGTATTTTGAATATGTTGTCCGCTCCGGGGATACGCTTTGGCTTCTGGCGCAAAGATATCATACGACGGTGGAGGCAATCCAAAATTTGAACGGCCTTTCGGGAAGTGCCTTACGTATTGGGCAGATACTCAAAATTCCGTCCCCGCAAACAACGCCCGCCCCGTATTTTGAATATACCGTACGCCCCGGGGATACGCTTTGGCTTTTGGCGCAAAAATTCGGCACAACGGTCGACAGAATAAAAACCTTAAACAACCTAAGTGGAGACCTCCTGAAAACCGGGCAGGTACTGCGGATTCCCAATGACTAAAAATATTCCCCCATTTTCCATCCATACGGATAGCGCAGCGCCCGTCAGCAAAGTATCTCCCGTTATCCTTATGGAAATTTATGGGGAAGAGCGTTCTGGCAGATATATGCCCGGACGCTGGTTTTTGTGTGCAGCAAGTTTATTGGGGTAGCCAGCAACTCTTGAGGTTTATCTGCCGATTATAGCCCTTGATTTTGGAATAACCGTTTCATTTCTTCTGTGGATTCCTGCATTCCCCTTTGAAACCACACCTCAATCCATCCATACAGGCTGTATGCTGCAAATGCTTTCGCATAAGCTTCGCCTTTCGGCAAATCTGGTTTAAATTCCATAGTGTCCAAAATGACGTCTTTTAACATGTCTAAAACTGTCAGTAAGGAAAAACCAGAATTACAAGCCCTCTACTTATCGATAAAATTTTTCAAAATATTCAATCGCATACTATTGACATTCCTCTAAAGGTGTGCTATGCTACTTTACAGATTGGAGGGTTGAAATTGAGTGAAGTAAATACTTTCGGAATGTTAATACGTCAAATACACAACGCTTTGGAGAAAATAGCAAACAGCCAACTAAAAGCAAAAGACCTTACCCTTTCGCAAATGACCGCTTTAGTTGAAATCCTAAAAGCACCTACGAGGAAGCTTACTTTTAAGGAACTGGAAAAGTGCCTGTCACTTGCCCAATCCACGACCGCCGGACTGATTTTCCGCTTAGAACAGAAAAAACTTGTTTCCGTTTCCGGGGACACGGACGATAAACGAATAAAGTATGTGGAAATAACCCCTGTTGGAGAGAAATTCTGCAAGGAGGCAAAGCGGGAAATAGATGATACGGAAAAAAAGCTTTTAGAAAATCTTTCAGCCGCAGAAAGAGAAAACCTGTTGTCTTTGTTGGAAGAAATCAACCGCACAATAAGGAAAATGTAATGTCTGCCTATATCGGGCAGACAAAAAAATATCTATATCAATCGCTAGCTTTTAATCGCTAGCAATCATTGAAAAGGAGGAAATGTAATGAATAATCAAAAATCTATGGAAGTCTTTAGCAAAGCACCTGTTTCACAGGCGGTATTCAAAAATGCCCTGCCCGCTATGGCGGCAATGCTTATGGTATTGGTCTACAATTTAGCCGACACGTTCTTTATTGGGCAGACGCATGACGCTTTACAGGTTGCGGCTGTATCTCTTGCAACTCCTGTATTTCTAATATTTATGGCGGTAGGTACAGTTTTCGGCATTGGAGGCACGTCTGTTATTTCCCGTGCATTAGGCGAGGGTAAAAAGGACTACGCAAAAAAAGTCTGCTCTTTCTGTATGTGGAGTTGTATCATCGTAGGCGTAGTTATGGCGGCATTGTTTTTGATTTTTATGAACCCTATCCTGTCACTAATCGGGGCAAGTTCCGACACATGGGATTTGACAAAAACATATCTGACCATAGTTGCGTGCAGCGGACCTTTTGTACTGATTTCAAACTGTTATACAAACGTTATCCGTGCAGAGGGAAAATCAGGGATTGCCTGTATGGGACAGCTTCTTGGAAACCTTTTCAATGTCATTCTTGACCCGATTATGATTTTAGGTTTCGGTTGGAACATAGCAGGTGCGGCGATTGCTACCGTAATCGGTAACGTGGCAGGCGCAGGATATTACATCTGCTACTTTCTCCGGGGAAAATCAAGCCTTAGTATCAGTTTCAAAGAGTTTACCGTGAAAAATAAAGTTTGCAGCAGCGTCCTTGCAATCGGTATTCCCGCAGCGTTAAGCTCTTTGTTAATGAGCATTTCGCAAATCATCGTCAACAGCCAAATGGCAGAATATGGGGATATGGCGATTGCAGGTATGGGAGTTGCCATGAAAGTAACTGTCATTACCGGCATGATATGTATGGGATTAGGACAGGGAATACAGCCTTTGCTTGGCTATTGCGTAGGGGCGAAATTGTGGAAAAGGTTCAAAGACATTTTCAAGTTTTCAGCTATATTTGCGTTGATTTTGGGCACTTCTCTGACAATTCTTTGTTATCTGTCTGCGGGTCAGATAGTTAGCGCATTTTTGACTGATACGACTGCTTTTGATTATGCCGTCCAGTTTTCACGCATTTTATTGACAACAAGTTTTCTGTTTGGTCTGTTTTATGTCCTTGTCAATGGCATACAGGCTATGGGGGCGGCTACCGCTTCACTCATCATCAGTTTAAGCAGACAGGGCATTATCTACATTCCTGCCCTATTTATCCTAAAAGCGGTTCTCGGTCTGACCGGGCTTGCATGGGCGCAGCCTGTAGCAGATATATTTTCAACTATCCTTGCCGCCGCATTGTATATCAAAACATATCGCAAATTAAGCAGGGAACAGATAATGGGGCAGATTGAAGCCAATAATTAAATACATTATTTAGCCAAAGGGAGGGGCAATATAGATTGGAAAATATTAGTGCTGACGCTTAATGAACAGGAAGAAAAGGCGATTGACAAAATCGTGTCGGCTATCGCTGATTATATACAGATTGAACCTATGCAAGTTGCTCCTGTTTCCATTCTATCATTTTCGGGACTGGAAATCAGACAACACCAACGGCGGGTACTTAGGGACGGAAAGGACATAAACCTTACCCGCCTTGAATACAGCACCCTTGTTCTCGAGAGTGTGAAACTTTTTCTGTAAATGATGTTATGAAAGGTCTTCTATGATGTTATATCCTTTTTCCCGGCCGACGTAAATGTTTGTGAATGTTTCATTTTTAGCCCTTGTGGATCAAGAATTCGTTCTGCAAGATTCAAGCCAAAATCTTTATCACAATATTTGCGAACAATAAAATGCGTCTGCCCATAAGAAAATACATATGAATAATCATTTTTTTGTATTAAGAAAAGTCCCGAAACGGATTCACTACCTATATTTTCAGTATAGTATGTAATTTTTTCTTCTGATAATAATTGCTGATAATATTCCAACCAGCCTCTATTTTCGGAATGTCTTTTTCGCAGATATAGTGCAGAATAACTGTTTTCATCTTCATTATCTGCCTCGCATTCAAATCCATTATCCTCCAACTCAACTGTCAGGTCACCAACTTTATCATTTTCAATTTTAAAAACATTAATTTTCATATAATCTCACCTTCTCACTTCACAGAATTTATAGCATTACATATTTTTTCTCTGAGCCCTTCTCTATTTGTAAGTATATAAACCATATCCAAAATCGCTATTTTCTAATCACTTTTTCCTGTATCTTTAATAAGATTCCGTTTCAATACCTGTATTGCTTCCTGATTCTTTTTAAGGAGTTCAAGTTGTCGATATGCCTTTTCTCGTAATATCTTTAGTCGTTCAATTTTAGGCACTTCCTGCCTTATCAAATCGGCATTCGTATCTTCCA
>CARDPF010000054.1 GCA_948960675.1 uncultured Eisenbergiella sp. | reverse complement strand
GCGCCTGATGAAGGAACGCTTTAACATCGACGTGAAAGTGGAATGGATGGCGGTAGACGAAGCGGCCCTTTCCCAGAAGGTAAGTCTGGCTATCACCTCCGGGCAGATGCCGGATATTATGATGGTGCCCAACCAGGTGCTTTTGTCCCAGCTGGTGGAATCCGATCTGGTGGCGGATTTGGACGAAGCCTATGAAACCGGTATGAGTGATTATAACAAGGCTTTGCTGGATACCTATGGGAGCCGGAAATTTGATACCTGCATTTTTGACGGCAAATTAAAAGCAATTTCCAATTATGTACCCGGTTATTCCTATGCATATGCCTGGATTCGTAAGGATTGGATGGACAATCTGGGACTTTCGGAGCCGGAAAGCTTAGAGGATCTTAAGGCAATTGCAAAAGCCTTTGTAGAGCAGGACCCGGACGGGAACGGAAAAAATGATACCATTGGCATGTTGTGCGACCAGCGGGTGGGAGGCATCTACAATTCCAATCACAGCATGGATCCGATCTTCGGCCTGTACGGCTCCTATCCCCGCCAGTGGCTGGTGGAGGAAGGCGGGGACGTGACCTATGGCACGATCCAGCCGGAGACAAAAGAGGCTTTGGCGACACTGCGCCAGATGTATGCGGACGGCCTCATCGACGAGGAATTTGCAGTGCGCAATCCTAACGACATCAACGCCCCGCTGGCGGCAGGACAGTGCGGCCTGATCTTTGGACCCTGGTGGGCGCCCTATACCCTGCAGGACAGTGTGAATAACGATGACAAGGCGGACTGGCAGCCCTATCTGTGCCCGCTGGACGAAAACGGTGAATTTAAGGTTTACCAGCAGGAAATCCACACCGACTGGGCGGTGGTCCGCAAAGACTTTGCACATCCGGATGTGATTATGAAAATGCAGAGCTATTTGAGCGAATGGCTGCGTCCCCAAAAAGATCTGGAGTGGCCCACGCCTTACCGGGATCATCCGGAAGTTGGCACCGTGATACCGCTGAATTTGCAGTTCTCCGAAAAAGATTACATGCCCAAGGAATATGCGGGGTTGAATGAAGCGGAAGAAAAGCAGGATCCCACCGGGCTTGCGGACGTAATGGTTCCCGTGTATGAGGCGAGACTGAAATACAGGGAGGATCCGGTGGCCAACCGGGACCAGTGGTCCGGATTTATGGCACGGACCGGGGGATATGAGGTGGCCAGCAGGGACAATGTGAAGGTAAACGAGAATTACGCCTTTTTTGCCATGACCGATTCCATGACGGCCAGATGGACTTCCCTGGAAAAGATGGAGAACGAGATGTATCTGGCGATCATTACCGGGGAGAAGGAGTTGGACTATTTTGACGAATTTGTGGCCCAGTGGAAAGCGCTGGGGGGCGACCAGATTATGCAGGAAGCGACCGAAATCGTGAAAAACCAGGAGTGACGGATAAAGCGGCGTTTTACTTTCGGCCGGATGTATCACACATCCGGCCGCTGTGCCGATTTTGGGGATATAGCCCGCCGGTGCGGGCAGAAAGGGGGAATATGAAACACAAAAAAGCGAATTTGACGTTTCATCTCATGCTGTTGCCGGGGATGGTTTTTCTGGTTTTGTTCCACATTATACCGATGGGCGGACTGGTCATGGCGTTCCAGAATTTCCTTCCCGCCAAAGGGCTTTGGGGCTCGAAATGGGTCGGGCTGGACAATTTCAAATTTATGTTTATGCTTCCTGACAGTAAGCAGATTTTTATAAATACGGTAGTGATCGCGGTGGCAAAAATGGTCTTGAACCTGTTGGTTCCCCTGGTTTTTGCACTGATGCTCAACGCCGTGCGCAATACGTTTTTAAAACGCAGCCTGCAGACGGTCGTCTATCTTCCCAACTTTATTTCCTGGGTCATATTGGGCAGCATCATTTCCGACATTTTTTCAAAATCCGGAATGGTGAATGCAGCGCTGTCCTTTTTGGGCATCGAACCCATCGTGTTTTTGGGGAGCAATAAATGGTTTAGGTCTGTGGTGGTTTTGACGGATGTGTGGAAGGGGTTTGGGTATAACAGCATTATCTTTCTGGCAGCCTTGGCGGGCATTGATCCGACGCTGTATGAGGCCAGCGCCATCGACGGAGCCTCCAAATCCAAACAGCTGTGGTATATTACCCTGCCGTCCCTGGTGGGTACCGTTGTGCTGGTAGGCACCCTGGGGCTGGGGAATGTACTTAACGCAGGCTTTGACCAGATTTTTAACCTGTATAATCCGCTGGTATACCAGACGGGGGATATCATTGACACTTATGTGTACCGGATGGGGCTGGAAAATGCGCAGTTCAGTCTGGCCACGGCGGTGGGGATGATGAAATCGGTGGTCAGCTTTGTGCTGATTATCCTGTCGTATAAGCTGGCGGAAAAATTTGCCAATTACCGGATCTTTTAAAAAGGGGGTATGTCGTAATGAAAAAGTGGAAAGTATCTCCCCGGGAAATGCTGGTGCATTACCTGATTGTTGGGGTGGTGGTTGCCGTAAGCCTGACCTGCCTGATTCCATTGCTGAACACATTGTCCCTTTCCTTCAGCAATAAATCCAGGGCGGCGGCAGGGGATGTGTTTTTGCTGCCAAAGGGCTTTACCCTCTCTTCCTATGAGATGGTGCTGCAGGACTGGGGGTTTTTCAGGGCCTTTGGGGTTTCGGTCCTGCGTGTGCTTGCAGGCTGCAGCCTGAATATGATTCTGACGGTACTGATGGCATATCCGCTGTCCAAGTCGCCGCAGCTATTTAAAGGGCGGAATATTTATATGTGGATACTGATTTTTTGTATGATGTTTTCGGCGGGGATGATTCCCTTGTATCTGACCGTGAGCAGGCTGGGCCTGATTGATTCTTTTTGGTCGTTGGTCCTTCCCGGGGCGGTGCCGATTTACAATGTCATCCTGCTGATGAACTATTTCAGGAATATCAGCAAAGGGCTGGAGGAGGCTGCGATTGTGGACGGGGCTTCCCATGTGGACATTTTATTTAAAATCTTTCTGCCGGTGTCCCTTCCATGCCTTGCCACCATCATCCTTTTCAGCGTCGTGGGGCAGTGGAACGCGTTTTTTGACGGCATGATTTATATCAACAATCCGGACAAAATCCCGATGATGACTTATATACAGCAGCTGGTAATTCCCACGGACACTACCAATATCACGGATCCCAAGCAGTTGGAAAATATGATGAATTCTTCCAATAAAACGTTGAATGCGGCCAAGATTATGATTGCCATGCTTCCGATTTTGACGGTTTATCCCTTTTTGCAAAAATATTTTGTGACGGGCATTACATTGGGGGCCGTAAAAGAGTAAAATAAAAGGGAATGTCTGTGTGTTTGCATGGGGATGAGAAAGGGAGGGACGCATGCTTTCGGTTCTGATAGCGGATGACGAATGGATTGAAAGGGAAGGTATCCGTTCCCTTTTGCAGGAGAGTCCATATGAATTTCAGGTTTTTATGGCCGGGAACGGGGAAGAGGCCAAAAAACTTCTGGAAAAGCATAAGATCAATATTCTGTTTACCGATATCAAAATGCCCTTCATGGATGGACTGGATCTTTTGGAGGCGGCGGATCTGGACGGCAGGGGGACGAAGGTGGTCATGTTCAGCGCTTTTGCGGATTTTTCCTATGCAAAAAGGGCGATGGAGAATCATGCGAGCTTTTACCTGTTAAAGCCGGTGGATCCGGAGGAATTTCAGAAGGTTTTGGCACAGCTGGTGGAAATGATTTTACAGGAATGGGAGGAAGAACGCAAAATCCGCAGCCTCACGGACAGACTGGGAAGCCCTGCAACAGACTGGCTGCAGGGCGAAGGGCCTGCCCCAAAGGCGGTGTCTGACTGGATGGGGGGCGGCGGTTTTTGCTGGATGCAGCTTTTTGACATGGAAGGGGAAAGCAGCGGTACCATCGCCGGGTTTTACGAGAAAATCCGTCAATTTTCCATGCGGATTTTGTGCATGGTCACGGTGGGCGAGGGAATTTGCCTGGTGGTTTTAAAGCGGGGAAACGGGCAGGAACGAATGGTTTCCGAATTGATTTCCTGGTGCGGCATGCAGCGCGCCTGTATTATTTTGAGCAGGGAAATGAAGGATGTGGAGAGTCTGACGGACACCTACCAAAGGATGTATGACATGCTCCGCTATCATTTTTTTGCGGAAGAAAACCAGATCTATTATGTAGGCGAGGGAAACGCCGATGCCGCCAGTTCGGAAAATGCGGTCCGGCGGATTCAAAAAGAAATACTTGACGGAATCGATAACGGAAATTATGCTTATGTGGAGGGGAACCTGGAGGCTTTGCAGGAAGAGTTTAGGGGGAGGATACATGATTCCCAGATTTATGTGAAGTATCTTTATGCCGGGATTTTGAGGAAGCTGTTCGAGAAAAAAGAGGTATCCCATCCGGAATTTAAGCGCTGTCTGGACAGCTTGTTTGCGGAGACCAATCTGTACGGTATCCACCGCATGATGCTGGAAACGGTGGGCCGGTTTCGCGAGGGGGAGAAAGAAGGGAAAAAGGGCGGCGCGGAGCAAAAAAAGGTGATACGGAAGGTAATGGAGATTGTGGAGAGCCGTTACCGGGAAGAACTGACCCTTCCTTCCATCGCGCAGGAAGTGTATTTGACACCTTCCTATTTGAGTTACCTGTTTAAAAAGCAGACCGGCCACAGCCTGATCAAGTATATCACAACAGTCCGTCTGGAGGAAGCCAAAAAGCTGCTAAAAGGCAGCAGTTTGAAGGTTTCGGAGGTGGCCAAAAGAGTGGGATACCAAAACGATTCCTATTTCAATATTACCTTTAAAAACAATTTGGGGATATCCCCCACACAGTATAGGGAACGACGGGAATGAAAAGGGCTGGAAGCATACTGCATTGGATGGGGCGCAGATTCCGGGATGTGAGGTTTGCGCAGAAATTGTTTATTGCATTTATCGCCACGGCAATGGTGACGGTTCTTCCGCTTGGCTGTTTTTCCTATTATCAGCTGCGCAAAAACCTGATGGATCAGGAGATACAAAATGTCAGGGAACAAATCTGGCAGGCGAATATGATGCTGGATGGCAGGATCGCCCAATACCTGTCGGTGATTACCAGCCTTTTGTACAATGAGCAGATCCGGCAGTGCATCAATAGGGAAGGACTCAGCTATTTTCAGCAGTACCTGATGTTTACCGATTTCATGGAACCTACGATTGAGAATATCATCGGTTCCCACTCCGATATCATCCGGTTGAAAATCTTTACGGATAACCGGACGCTGAAAGGACATTCCCGCTATCTGTATGATCTGGAAACCATGCCGGGATATGGCAGGGTAGAAAACCGGCCGGTTCTCCAGTACCAAATGACGGATGAAATCCTGACTGCCACAGCGCCTTTTCCCGACAGCGGTACAAAGATCCAAAATATTTTACATCTGGAAATCCGGATTTCGGATGTGCTTTCCCTGATGACACAGGGGGAGAAAAAGCTGGCGCTGTATGACGAATCCGGAGATATCGTTTTTGCCAGCGTTGGTATCGGAATGCCGGATTTGGAAAGTATGGAAGGCAGGGATAGCGGAATCCGGCTGGGGAATAGAGATTACCTGGTGTTTTCCAACGACATTTCCCAGACCGGCTGGACGTCGGTCTGCCTGATGCCCAAGGACACGCTGGCAATCGGTGATTTCTCAATCCTGCATGCCACTGCCCTGGTATTGCTTGTGGCAGTTTTTGTGTGTATGCTGATGAGTTCCCTGCTGTGCAAAGCCCTGCTTGGCCCTATGGAGAAGCTCAAGGAGAATATAGGGCGGATACAGGACGGGGATTTTGGCATGGAGATATCTTCGGAGGCAAAAGACGAGATTGGCCAGTTCACCAATGCGTTTGGGGAGATGACTAAGCGGCTAAACAGGCTGGTGAATGAAGTATACCGCAGCCAGATTTTACAAAAGGAAGCGCAGTTTAAGATGCTGCAGGCGCAGCTCAACCCGCACTTTCTCTATAATTCGCTTTCCTTTATCAACTGGAGCGCCCTGCGGGTGGGGGCAAAGGATGTGGCCAAAATCAGCCGTGATATTTCCAACTTTTACCGGACCGCGCTAAACGGCGGCAATGCCACCACAAAGCTGGCGGAGGAAATCCTGAATGCCAAGAGCTATGTCAATATTCAGCTGGCGCTGCACCATGACAGCTTTGACGTGGTCTATGAGGTGGAGGAGGCGTGCAGGGAATATGAGGTAATCTGCAATCTTTTGCAGCCCCTGATCGAGAATGCCCTAGAGCACGGGATTGATAAAAAACGGGACGGCAGGGGAAAGCTGCGGATTCTTGCGTACCGCGAAGGCGGGGAGGTGGTGCTTGCCGTGACGGACAACGGCCCCGGTTTTGCCTGCGGCACGGAAAAGGAAATACTTTGTAAGGAGTCCGGCGGTTACGGACTCAAAAATGTCAATGACCGTATCCGGATTTTTTATGGGGAAAATTATGGGCTCACCTTATGTAGCGGGGAGGAGACCCGGATAGAAGCCCGGCTGCCTGCAGCGGGATGCTGACTTGGAGGCCCGCCAGGGCGGGCGGATGGGAGCTAAGATGGAGACAAAAAGCAAAATGACTGACGGTGCATCAAAAGAACTGTTGCCCCATTACGGCGGGCAGCGTGTGCCGAATTGTGATTACCATTCCGGCATGCTTCCTTGCGTAAAGGGGGCGGCCTGCTATCAGGTGACACGGGCAAACCGCACCCATCCCGAATGGGACGACGGGGTGGGGGGCACTTACAAGCACGGGGCGGATTTGGCGTACCGCAACGGCCGGTTTTATGTGCACTATTTTACCAATCCCATGAGCGAGCATACCGGTGCAGGGCAGAGCATATTGGCTGCTTCCGGGGACGGTGTGCACTGGGATGATTTTTGGGTGGCCTTTCCCCCGTACCGGATTGGGGCCTGCACGGTGACAAACGCCAAAGGCGAGACCGCTTCCTTTTCGGGGGATACCTACGCATTTATACACCAGCGGACGGGGTTTTACCAGACGAAAAACGGCAGGCTGCTGCTTTTGGGATTTTACGGATGGTCCCCCAAGCCCTGGATAACCAACTGGGACTGTTACGGCATCGGGAGGGTGGTACGGGAATTGTATCCCGACGACACCATGGGACCAATTTATTTCATCCGGCCCTGCTGGCAGGGCGGGTGGGACGAGGGGCAGCTTTTGTATCCCCTTTATACGAAAGCGCCTGACAAAGGCTTCGTTGCCTGCTGCGAAGAACTGTTGGCCGATTCCCTTGCCGTGCAGCAGTGGGCGGAGGAAAACGGCGACAGGGATGAACTGATCCGGATCAAGCACGGGCCGGAAAAAGGCGCTTCCAACCAGGCGTTTTGCTGGTATCACATAGACAAGGATACGGTGATTGGACTGTGGAAGCATTCCCGGTGCGCGCGCAGCAGCGACGGCGGAAAAACCTGGACACCTGTCACGGTATGCCCTTCTTTGGTGATGAGCGGGCAAAAGGTTTGGGCACAGAAAACTGCGGACGGAAAGTACGCCATGGTTTACGACCCCACGCTGGAATCCACCCACCGCTGGCCCATGTGCGTTACCACCTCAAACGACGGCATCGCTTATGACGATATGCTGCTGGTACACGGGGAGGTTCCGCCCATGCGCTTTGGCGGCTACTGGAAGGATTACGGCCCCCAGTATATGCGGGGCATTGCGGAGGGGATCGACCGTCCAGGGGACGCCATGTGGATTGCCTATACGGTAAACAAAGAGGACGTGTGGGTGGCCAGGCTGCCCCTCCCCATCACCGGCACGGAGACAGGGCGGGTTTTAAAAGACGGGTATGGGGAATTCACCCTTTATTCCCCTAAATGGGCCCCGGTCACGGTGCTGGGCGGGGATGCGCCCGGTCTGCGCCTTTGCGATTTTGACCGTTACGACTATGCCAGGGCGGAGCGGGTCTTGTATGAATCCCCCCTACAGGAACTCTCGTTTTGCGTAACCCCACAGCAGGACAGCCACGGAACCCTCTATTGCGAACTGCAAAATGCGCAGGGACAGACGGCCGTCCGCCTTGTTTTTGCACCGGACAAAACGCTTTATGTGCGCACCACCGCCCTCGTCCCGGTCTGTCCCTATCGCGCCGGCCAAAAAGTGCGGCTAAAACTGCGGGTGGACTGTGGCAGCCATACCTTCGTCCTTGGTGTGGATGGCCGGGAACAAAAGCGTGCGCTTTTCATGACGGCGGTTTCTGCTGTCTCCCGCTTTGTCCTGCGCACCGGTCCTGTCCGTATGTCGCCCACACGGGAAGACATCCCCGTGGAGGACACCTCCTACACCCTGCCCCTCGCAGACGAAAAAGACACGGAAGCCTCCTTCACCCTCACCGACTTCCACGCACAAAGCGGAGAAGGGTGACGGGCAAGCCACAGCCATTGGACGGCGTTGGGGGCGAAGGGCCCTGACGGGGGAAAGCCTGCGGCGGGCGGGCATCCCTGCAGGGCGGACGCTTCCCCAGCACAGGGCAGGCACATGTCAACATGCAAACCCCGGAATTTTTTCCAAAATACCCAACCATTCCTGCCCAAAAAACGCGGAAACTCGCTGCGCTCAGACAGTCCGCGTTTTTGGGCAGGAATGGTTCGGCATTTTGGAAAATTCCGGGGTTTGCATGTAAGCATGTGCCCTGTCCCTATGCCGGGGAAGCGTCCGCCCGGCAGGAATGCCCGCCCGCCGCAGGCTTCTCCCCACAAAAGCGCCGTCCCGTCCTGTCACGGTCCTCCCTACTGGGCGTCCTGTACAGGCATTTAGTGGAAGGTGTCCACGCTGTAGTCGTGGTAGTGGAAGCCGAACCATCTGCCGGGCATGTCGCCGGGGCAGCGGGGGGCGTCATAGGTGATAAATTCGCCCTGGTTTGTGAGGGCCTCTGGCGTATACTGGCCGGTGTGCTCCAGCAGAAGACGCCAAAGCCGGTCAAAGGTGTGGGCGTAAGAGGGATCCTTGGACAGGTCATGCTGCTCCATGGGATCCTTTTTTAAATCAAACAATAGGCTGTGGCTGCCTGTGGCAGAGTAGACGAGTTTGATTTTGTTTTCCATGACACAGAAGTTTTTGTTTAAGCTGTTGCCGTAAAAGATCCGGTCCTTGGGCAGGGCATCGGGGGCAAGCAGGCTTTTTCCCGACACCTGCACGGGGGAGGAAAGGCCTGCCATGGCCAGAATGGTGGGGTAGAGATCGGCCAGGGTGACGGGCAGGTCCGTGCACAGGTTGTGCGGGATGTCGCGGCCCTGCGGAGGCATGATCAGCAGGGGCACATGGGCGCTTCCCTCAAAAAAGAGGTTTTTCTGGGACATGTGGTGGTCGCCCAGCATTTCCCCATGGTCGGATGTGAAAATGACCCAGGTATTTTGAAACAGGTCGTTTTCCCGCAGTGCGCCGAAAATACGGCCCAGCTGGTAATCCACCTGCGTGATGCAGGCATAATAAGCCCGGCGGCTGGCCTGCTTTTGCGCAGTTCCCAGCAGGTGCATGTTGGTGTTTTCATATGCGCCTGCCAAAAAGCCCTGAGGGGTCTGGTCTACGGTTGCAGACCAGTCTCCCGTTACCGGCGCGGGAAGCGGGATATTGTCATACAGTTCCCAGAAATTACGGCAGGGATCGAAGGGCGGGTGGGGTTTTGTGAAGCTGGTCCATAAAAAGAAAGGACGGCTTTGGTCCCGGGTTTCCAGAAAGTCAATGGCCTCGTCCGCAATCCAGGTCGTGATACTGTCCTTTTCCTCCACGGTGGAAAGCACGGGCTCCATCTCGCATTCCCCGATGCCGTGGACTTTGGGACGGGCAAAAGACTGCTTTTTGTCGTATTCCCGCATATAGTCCAGCGGCAGCCGCATGTGTTCAAAGCCGTAATTGGCCCGGGCGGGATCAAAATGCATTTTTCCTTTGGCGCAGGTCTGGTAGCCTGCATCGGTCAAAACGGCGGGCAGGGTGGAGCGGTCTTTGGTACAGGCTTCCATGAAAGCCCGGTGGGAAGCATTGGAAACCACACCGCTCTCAAAGCCCTCCCGCCCGGTCATGATGGTGGTGCGGGAAGGAACGCAGATGGGACAGCCGGCATAGCAGGACGTAAAACCGGTTCCCATTGCTGCCATATAGTTTAGGTGCGGGGTGAAAATGCTCTGGTTTCCCCAGGCATTTACGGTATCGAAACGCTGCTGGTCCGTTGTGATCAGCAAAATATTGTCCCTTGGCATAAAAATACCTCCTTACGGTAAGGTGTGTTTGGCATTCCGGCAGGCAACGGGGGTGTTGGCTGCGGAAAGAAGGCGGCTGTTTTGCCGTCCACTATCAGTATAGGAAAAAAAGGGAGGGCAGTCTATAGCAGAAACCATAGAAGTATTCCGGAAAATCTTATGCATGTTCGCCGTATAAAAATGTTAGGTGCAAGGGAAAAATGTCGGAAAAATAGTGAAAGCGCACAAAAAAAGTGTGCGCTTTTGTATATATAAACTCATATTTTTGTACTGCTATATAATGAATTTGGGGTTGCAATGGTGAAAATGCTATATTATAATAGTTCTATCCAGCGGATCGCCTTGGGGATTCGCCATTATGACGAACAGGGAGGGAGACAGATGGCAAAACAAGAACAGAAAACGAAAATCAAAAAACGGCGCTGGGGGCGTGACGATTCGGAACTGACGTTGTTGGCGCTGCCGACGACAATTTGGTATTTGTTGTTTTCTTTTATGCCGATGTTCGGTATCGTGATTGCGTTCAAGGAGTTTAAGATTAACGGGGGATTCTTAAAGAGCTTCTTCACCAGTAAATGGGTTGGGTTTTCTAATTTCAAATTCCTCTTTTCTTCCAAAGATATCTGGATTATTCTGCGCAATACGCTGGGATATAATATTATATTTATTATTTTGGGTATTGTGGTGCCGGTGGCGGCGGCGATTGCAATCGGCCAGCTGCATTCCAAGCGTATGGCGAAAGTATATCAGACGGCGATGTTCATGCCTTACTTTTTGTCATGGGTTGTTGTGACCGCGCTGGTTTGGGCATTTTTAAGCTACGATAAGGGGCTGGTCAACGGCATGGTGGAGGCCATGGGGTATGAACGGCAGCAATGGTATATGAAGAAAGAGATGTGGCCGCCTTTTTTGGTGTTCATGAACCTTTGGAAGAGTGTCGGCTACGGGATGGTCGTATATCTGGCGACGATCACGGGAATCGACAAAACTTATTACGAGGCGGCAGGCATCGACGGCGCATCCATCTGGCAGCAGATCCGTTATATTACCCTTCCTTTGATGAAGAGCGTTATCATTATGATGTTTATCATGAAGGTCGGCGGTATTTTCTATTCCGACTTTGGTCTGTTCTATCAGGTGCCCAGGGATTCCAACTCCCTGTACAATGTGGTTTACACGCTGGACGTATACGTATATAAGCAGTTGCGTACCTCCACCACCGGTATGTCGGCGGCTGCGGCATTTGTGCAGTCCGTGGCGGGATGTGTTACGATCCTGACGGCAAACGGAATTGTGAGGAAGATTGACCGCGAGAGCGCGATGATTTAGGAGGGGAGCAGATGGCAGCTACAACGATTCAGAGAAAGAGAAAAAATGAGCCTGACGGGTTTGACCGTTTTAACAGGGTATCAAAGCCCGCCAATGTAATACTCAACCTGATTTTTTTACTGATGGCGCTGGCATGTGTCATTCCGGTCCTTTTGGTAGTGGCAATTTCGTTTTCTGCGGAACAGTCCATCACGGAGTACGGATACCGTTTTATCCCTAAGATTGCTTCGCTGGAAGGATATACGTTCCTGCTTTCCCAGGGGAAGATGATCTTGAGGGCGCTGGGGATCTCCCTCTTTGTAACCATCGTGGGAACCGTGATCGGCGTTCTCTTAACGACCCTGATGGGATATGTGCTTTCCCGGCCCGGTTACAAGCTGAATGGTTTTTTGACCATGGTTGTGTTTATTCCGATGGTGTTTAACGGCGGTTTGGTTTCCACATACTTTATCGTCAGTCAGTTTTTGGGATTGAAGAATTCCATATGGGCGTTGATTTTACCGTTGGCGGTGTCTTCGTTTAACGTAACCATATGCCGTACGTTCTTTAAGACTACCATACCGGAATCCCTGGTGGAATCTGCGAAGATGGACGGGGCCAGCCAGCTGATGATATTCGGCAGGATCGTGCTTCCGATATCCCTTCCGGTGCTTGCGACCATCGGCCTGTTCCTCTGCTTTGCATATTGGAACGATTGGTATCAGTCCATGCTGTATATAGACGATTCCAAATTGTTGTCCCTTCAGGCGCTGCTGAACCAGATTTTGACGAATATCCAGATGTTGGTTAAAAATGCGGCGACCATAGGCGTAACGGCGGCGGAGATGCTGGCGAAGATGCCGCAGGAGGCCGCGCGCATGGCGATTGTGGTCATTATCGTGCTGCCGATCGCATGCGCATACCCTTATTTCCAGAAATACTTTATTTCCGGATTGACGGTGGGTGCGGTAAAAGGTTGATATCACCCCGGCTTGTGGCCGGATGATATAAATTCAAGAAAACAGGAGGATTATGATGAAAAAGAAAAGTGTAAGTAAACTTCTGGCACTGGGATTAAGCGCTGTGATGACTGTCGGCATGCTGGCAGGCTGCGGCAATGATTCCGGCGCCGGAAACGAGCCTGCGCCTGCTCCGGCGGCTTCCGAGGAAAACAACGAGGCAGATAACGCAGAAACGCCGGCTCCCGCAGAGGCAGAGAGCAAGGAAGAGGCTTCCGCGGAAGGCAACGGCGAAGTGCCTACCCTGATTTACTGGACGGTAGGCGGCACGCCCGCAGACGATTTTGACGAATGTGTTGCGCAGATCAGTGATTACGCCGAGGAAAAGATCGGCGTCAGGCTGGATGTCAAGATTGCAGGCTGGTCGGATTATGACACAAAGATGAACACCATTGTCAATTCCGGTGAGTATTTTGACCTGATGTTCACCAACAACACCAATTACAACAAGTTTGTAAATCTGGGTGCATTTGCGGATATCACCGATATGGTGCAGAGCGTAACCCCCGAACTGTACAGCTTCATTCCGGAAGAACTCTGGGCAGGTACGCAGGTGAAGGGCAAGGTATATGCGGTTCCTACTTATAAGGATTCGTCCCTGACACAGTTCTACTATATCGACGATACGTATGTACAGAAGTATAACATTGATATGACCAAGGTGGATTCCATGCAGGCGCTGGATCCTATTGTGCGTGAGATCAAGGAAGCGGAAGGCAAGTCCTTCTATCCCATCCAGCTGGATCAGGGTTCCCTGTGGAACGGCTTCTTTAACGCGTATGACGGACTGGCAGGCGGCATTCAGGCTATCGGCGTGAAGCTGGACGACGAGTCCCGTAAAGTGGTCTGCACGCTGGAGCAGGAAGATATCCAGGAAAACTTAAAGCTTCTGCACAGCTGGTATGCGGCAGGCATCATCAACCCGGACGCAAACGTTTTGACCGACAGCGGCAAGGGCCATATGTTTGGTAATGCACAGGGCTGGCCGAGCGCAGCGGTGAACTGGGCGGTAGGACAGGGTATTGATAAGTATATCGTGAATAAAGTATTCGGCCCTATTTACACCACCGAGACCATTCAGGGTTCCATGAATGCAGTTTCCGTCAACTCCAACTATAAGGAGGA
>CARDPF010000053.1 GCA_948960675.1 uncultured Eisenbergiella sp. | reverse complement strand
TGACGTTGGTGGCGCTGGCTTCCATTCCCGTTATTATCGCCTATTCGGCCTATTTCCATTCCAAAATCAGCGGCCAGTTCATGAAATGCGATGAAAATGAGGGAATTTTATCTACCATTGCGCAGGAAAACCTGACCGGGGTGCGGGTGGTGCGCGCTTTCGGCAGGGAAAAATATGAAAAAGACCGTTTTGAGAAGCAGAACAATATTTATACCAATTTATGGATTAAGCTGTGTAGGTTTATGGCGCTGTTCTGGGGCGCCGGGGATCTGATTTCCGGTCTGCAGGTCATGCTGATTGTCATTTTGGGGTCTGTTTTCTGTGTCAGGGGCAGCATGACGGCGGGCGAGTTCATTGCTTTTATTTCCTATAATGCCATGCTGATCTGGCCGGTCCGTTCCCTGGGGCGTATGATCGCTGAGATGAGTAAGGCAGGCGTCTCCATTGAGCGTATCCGTTATATTATGAATTCCAGCGCCGAGCAGGATAGGCCGGATGCGGGTACGCCGGATATGCACGGTGATATTGAGTTCCATAATGTTTCTTTTTCCTACAAGGACACACCGGTGCTTTCCGGAATCAGCTTCCGGATTCCGAAGGGCACGACGTTTGGGATATTGGGCGGCACCGGTTCCGGTAAATCCACCCTCATGCATCTGCTGAACCGTCTTTACGATCTTCCAAAGGAAAACGGACGCATCACCATCGGCGGTGTGGATATTGCGGATATGAAGGGAAGCTGGGTGCGTTCCCATATAGGGTTGGTACTGCAGGAGTCGTTTCTGTTCTCCCGCACGATTGCGGAGAATATCGGAATTACCAGACGGGATATGAGCCTGTCCGATATTCGGTGGGCCGCTTCCATTGCCTGTGTGGACGACGCGATCTCCGAATTTACAAACGGCTATGACACTGTTGTGGGCGAACGGGGCGTTACCCTGTCCGGCGGGCAGAAGCAGCGGACTGCCATGGCCCGTATGCTGACCCAGCGGACGCCGATCATGGTATTTGACGATTCCCTGTCTGCGGTGGATTCCGAGACGGATGCAAAAATCAGGCAGGCGTTGAAAAAGAATCTGGGAGGATCCACCGTAATCCTGATTTCCCACCGGATCACCACGCTGATGCAGGCGGAATGCATTCTGGTGCTGGACAAGGGGCGGATTGCCGAAATGGGTTCCCACGAGGAACTGATGAAAAAGGGCGGTATTTACCGCCACATATACGATATGCAGATGACTTTGCCGGAGGAGATGGAAAATGGCGCATAAAAAAGACGAACAGAAGGAATATGTATCCCTTCCTTACTTTGGCATTAACAAACTGTTGCCTTATTTAAAACCTTACCGCAGTATCATTATCAGCATGATACTTCTGGGATTGGCGGGAGGGCTGGTGGATATCATCCTGCCGCTGTTTCAGCGTTACGCCCTGAACCATTTTATTGCAAAGGGGACGTTGGACACACTGGGGCGTTTTGTCGCAGCATATATCGCGGTTCTGGCTTTTCAGGTGGCCGCCAATACGGTTTCGGCCTATCAGGCGTGCCAAATAGAGATGTATGTGGGAAGGGATATGAAGCGGGCAAGCTTTAATCACCTACAGACGCTGGCTTTTTCGTATTACAACCAAAACAGCGTGGGCTATATCCATGCCAGGGTGATGAGTGATACCAACCGTATCGGCAGTCTGGTTTCCTGGGGGCTGATGGACGGCATTTGGAATATGTCCTACATTTTGGGAGCCGTGGCCGTCATGCTGACGGTTCATTTTAGGCTGGCGCTGTGGGTGCTGGCCATTGTGCCGCTGACTGCTTTGGGCGCTGCCTTTTTTCAAAAAAAGCTGGTGGATTTGAACCGCCGCATCCGGGAAATCAACTCCCAGATTACCGGTAACTTTAACGAGGGCATTACCGGGGCAAAGACTACAAAAACATTGGTGATTGAGGGGAAAATGGAGCAGGATTTTGAGGAAACCACTTCCCGGATGAAACAGACCTCCGTACATGCCATGCATTACCGGGCCATGTTTTCCTCCATGATTTCCTTCTCTTCGTCGCTGGCGCTGGCGCTTGTGCTGTGGAGGGGAGGGCTCATTACACTGGAGGGTGTGCTGGAAATCGGCACGCTGTCGGTGTTTATGTCCTATGCGCTTGGATTGATGGAACCGGTCCAGTGGATCGTCCGGGCCATTTCAGACATGATTACGGTGCAGGTCAACGTGGAACGTTTTACCAGGCTCATGGAAACCCAGTCCGATGTCAGGGACACGCCGGAGGTCATTGCCAAATACGGCGATTCCTTCCAGCCTAAAAAAGAAAACTGGGAACCGTTGCACGGGGACATTGTTTTTCAGGATGTCTCCTTTAAGTATCCGGACGGCGACGAGTATGTGCTGGAGCACTTTAACCTCAGTGTGCCCCAGGGAACCAATGTGGCCATCGTGGGGGAGACCGGTGCAGGAAAATCCACCCTGGTGAATCTGGTCTGCCGGTTTTTTGAACCGACCGCAGGGCGTATCCTCATCGACGGGATAGATGCCAGGGAGCGTTCGCAGCTATGGCTTCACAGTAACATCGGCTATGTGCTGCAGACCCCGCATCTGTTTTCCGGTACCGTTTTGGAAAACCTGCGTTACGGCAATCCGGATGCCACCATGGAGCAGATTGAGGAGGCCGTCAAAAGCGTGTCTGCGGATTCCGTCATCGCCCGCATGGATAAAGGCTATGACAGTGACGTGGGGGAAGGCGGGGATCTGCTCTCCACCGGTGAGAAGCAGCTGCTGTCTTTTGCAAGGGCCATTTTAGCGGATCCCCGTATTTTTGTATTGGATGAGGCAACCTCTTCCATCGATACCGTAACCGAAAAGCTGATTCAGGATGCCATTGCGCACCTGATGAAAGGGCGCACCTCGTTCGTCATTGCCCACCGCCTTTCCACCATCCGTCAGGCGGATGTGATTTTGGTGGTGCATGACGGGAAGATCGTAGAACAGGGTACGCATCCGGAACTGATTGCCAAGAAGGGTGCATATTATAATCTGTATACCAGACAGTTTCAGGAGGAAGCGGTGGAGGATGCTTTCGGGTAAAAAGGATAGAAGGAAAGGTAGGAATGGAACGTGAAGAAGAAAAGGCTTGCAAAGGGAATGGCAATTTGCCTGGCAGGCATGACGGTATTGGCGCTGTTGGCCTGCGGGGGAAGGGAAAAGTCCCAAAATTTGATTATATCGCAGAATAAGGACCAAAAGGTAGTGAATCTGTTTGGGCCCATGGAGAAATCGAAACCGGATGCCGAAAATACTGCGAGGAATGCATTTGACAGGACGGTAGAGATAGCAGAGGAAAAGCTTGGGCTGCTTGTGGAATACAGGACGTATACGGCAGAAAATTATGAGGAAAGGACATATGACGATGTGGCGCTGGACCGGGTGCGCAATGATATGGACGATCTTTATCTGCTAAATCCGGATACCATACAGATTTTGGGTGGGGAAGAAAGGCTTCTGGATTTGTCGGAACTTGCCTGTTGCGACAATCTGCGGGAGGTGGTAAAAACCGCCAATACTGTCAATGGAAAGTTGGTGGCGATTCCGCAGGAGGTGGTGGCGCATGGATTGTTTGTCAATAAAGATATGTTTGACCGTTACGGGCTTGCCCTGCCCGAAACCCCGCAGGACTTACTGGAATGCTGCAGGGTGTTTCAGGAAAACGGAATAGAGGTACCCATAGGTGCAAACCGCTGGTGGTTGGAAAATTTTGTGCTTGCACAGGCTTATGCGGACTTATACAACGGTGGGAATACACAGGCCGAGATTGAAGCATTAAATAGCGGGGAGAGTAAATACAGCGATTATATGCGGCCCGGCTTTACATTCCTACAGGAATTGATTGACCTTGGATATATTGATGCAAAAACGGCTTACACGTATGAGGCCATAGAGGGGGAAGGGCCGGATTTTCTGGCGCAGAAGACCCCCATTGTGATGGCTTACTGGGGCGCGGCCAATACGGAAACGGCGTATGGAAACCCGGATTTTGAACTGCAGGTAATCGGGTTTCCCAGCAGCCGGGGGCCAATGCCGGTAGTGTCCGTGACCGGGTATGGCATTGGGGTAGGTGCAAAACATTTGGAGGACGCCAAACAGGTTATGGAAGTGCTTTTGTCCGACGAAGCGCTGCAGCTGTATGCGGAAACCAATCAGGTGATTTCACCGTCCCAAAATGTGGAGGTGGACTGTGTGCCTGCTTTGCAGCCACTGTATGACAGGATAAAAGAGAATGTCTATGTCCTTGGCTCCAATGCCGGAATGAAGGTGGAGCAATGGGGGAATACCTGCCTGATTGTACGGGAACTGTTAAACGGGGCAACGGTGGAAGAATGCATGCAACGGTTTGACAGGCTGCAGGAAGAGTCACTGCGGGAGTAGGGGGGAAACCGGGACACCATTGCTTTGTTGACATGAAAAAGCGGAAGAGCGTATAATAGTACTAAGTTGCTCCCGGGTAGCTTTTGGCGGTGATACGAGCAAAAAGCGAAGCGTTTGCGGGCAGGTAGGTTAAAATGGCAAAACGGAGAACTGTAATGAGGAAGAATCGTGGCAAAAGAAAGATGAATACAGGACTTTCTTTACTTTTGTCTATTATACTGTTTTTTAGTATTTTGGGAACGGTGGTCTTTTTGGCATCCCGCCAGATTTCCGAGGAGATGTCCGATTCCGCCATCCAAAATTTAAGTGAAAGCCTGGATTTGATGAAGGGTACCATTGAAGCCATTTTGCTCAAAGAGGCGGAGTTCCAGCAGCTGATTGCACAGGAGATTGCCGCGATAGAGGATCCGGGGGAATTTATCCGTTCTTACAATAAGAGTCAGACGATGGTGAAGGTATCGTTGATTCTGGAGGGGGAGACGCAGGGGGTTTCCAACGAGGGCGGCGTGTTTACGGAGGAAGGACTGGATTTTTCTTCCGGGGAAACGGTGGGTGGGCTGCCGGTTTCCCAGTCTTACCTGAATCATTTGGGGACTTGGGCCTATTCCATGAAGTGCCCGGTGGTGAAGGATGACAAAACAATCGCCACCCTTTATATTGAATATATTTATGATTCCTATGACAGATCGCTTCCCAACGGGTTTTATAACGGAAAGGCCATGCTTTACATTATGGATGCAAAGAGCGAGAGGCTTGTACTCAAACCCAAGGGAATGGGGGAACGGGACGCAGGGCATTTGAATCTGGAGGATTTTTACCGGGCAAATAATATTACGGAAGACTATCTCAAGGAGAAGGTGGCTCAGGCTGTGGAAGACGGAAACAATATTATGTTTTACCACGACATCCGGGGAGAAAGCGCTTTGAATTATATGTGGGCGGTTAACGGGGGGGCCATTTACCTGATCGGTTATGTGCCGGTGGAAGCAATCCAGCAGGAGGGCAAGAGCGTCAACCGCAATATTTTAGTGGTTGTTGTTGTGATGCTGACAGCCTTTGTGCTCTGCTGTAGCCTGTATTTTTTTAACCAAAGGCAGCAGGAGAAGCTGAGAAAAGAGCAGGAGGCGGAACGGGAGGTTCATAACAGGCAGCTGGCGGAGGCGCTGCAGGCGGCACAGATTGCCAGCAATTCCAAAACAATGTTTCTTTCCAATATGTCGCATGATATCCGCACGCCGATGAATGCGGTTCTGGGATTTACCGCCCTGTTGGCAAGGGATGCGCAAAATCCTGAAAAGGTGAGGGATTATACAAAAAAGATTATGGCGTCCGGACAGCATTTGCTTAGCCTGATCAATGATATTTTGGACATTTCCAAGATTGAAAGCGGAAAAGTGGTACTTGCCATAGAAGAATTTACGCTGAATGACCTGGTATCCTCCGTGGACGCGATTATCCGTCCCATGGCAAAGGCAAAATCCCAGAATTTCCATGTGGAAGTGAGGGGGATCAGGCATGAGTATTTGATGGGTGACGAGACGAGGATCAACCAGATTTTGATCAATTTGCTTTCAAACGCCATCAAATATACGCCGGAGGAAGGGAGTATCTGGTTTCGGATCATTGGCCTAAAACAGCGTTCCGACCAGTATGAGCATATCCGGATCGAGGTGGAGGACAACGGATACGGTATGACCCAGGAGTACTTAAAGACGATCTTTGAGGCATTTACCAGGGCGGAGAACAGTACGACGAATAAGGTGCAGGGTACGGGGCTTGGCATGGCCATCACCAAGAATATTGTCGAACTCATGGGTGGGACGATCGACGTGAGCAGTCAGGTGGGAAAGGGAAGCCTGTTCAAGGTAGAATTGGAATTCCGCATGCCGGAAGGGCATGCAGACAGGAAGTTCTGGAGGGAGATGGGAATCTCCCGGATCCTGACCGTGGGAGACGTGGAAGGAATCTGCAGGGACGTGCAGGAACTGGTGAAGGATGCAGGGGTTTTTGTAGGCGCTGCCAAAAGCGCAAAGGAGGCTGTCTGCCTTTTGCAGGAGGATGCGGGCGGATATCAGGCGGTCTTGCTGGATACGGACATACCGGATTGGGAAGGCCCCCGGACGGTGGGGAGCCTGCGGAAAGTATTAGGGGATGTAGTGCCGATCGTGCTGCTGGCGGATTATGGGGCGGACGGAATGGAGGAATCGCTTTCGGTGCAAAATGCGGGTGTTCTCCCCAAACCGTTTTTTACCTCGGCATTTAAAGAAAAAATACGGGAAATGCAGGAAAAGCCAAGGCAGGACGGACAGACGGTGCAGGAGCAGGATGACAATCTGGAGGGGCTGCGCTTTCTTGCGGCGGAGGATAATGAAATTAATGCGGAAATTTTGGGGGAACTTTTGTCGTTGGAGGGAGCCGGGTGTGAGATCGTTGAAAATGGTCTGCTGGCAGTACAACGTTTTGCCGGTTCGAAAGAAGGGGAGTTTGACGCAATCTTGATGGACGTACAGATGCCGGTTATGAACGGCTACGACGCGACGCGCAGGATCAGGGCCATGGATAGGCCGGATGCAGGCAAAATACCGATTATTGCGATGACGGCGAACGCATTTGCGGAGGACGAGAGGGAAGCGCTGCAGGCAGGGATGAATGTGCATCTGGCCAAGCCAATCGACATATCACAATTGAAAGAAGTGATCAGGCAGTGTGTGGGAAGGAGAGAGGAACCCTAGGGCATTTTTCAAACACGCCCCGGGGATTGGGAATGACAAAATGCAGATAAGCAAAATGGAAATACTGGCGGCTGCTGCGGTGGCCGCCGGGGATTTGCGGATCAAAAGCCATGTGGAAAAGACGATGGAAATGCGGGAGGAAAGGCCGGTTTGCGGAGGCCGTGTGATTCTGCGCCGTTATCACAACCGGGGGGCTTTTTTGAATTTGGGGGAAGAAAAAAGCGGGTGGGTCCGCGCGGCGTCCGTCTGTATGACGGCAGGGGTAGTGGCGCTGTATGTGCGTTTGGGAACCCAAAAAAGGAACCCGCTTTTGCGGCTGGGGCTGTCCCTCCTTTTGGGCGGGGCGGTTTCCAACACATATGACCGGCTGCGGCAAAATTATGTGGTGGACTATTTTAGTTTCCACACCGGTTTTAGGCCTCTGGACCGTATGGTGTTTAATCTGGCCGATTTTGCGATTGCGGCGGGCTGCGCGTTATTCTGCTGTTTACAGGGATAAGGGTTTTGTGGTATGATAGGGGCTAATACGAAAAGAGAAATCGGAGAGCGGTAATGAAACCAATGATCAGGATTGAGAATGTGAGCAAGACCTTCAAGAGCAAGGACAATACGGTGGAAGCCTTAAAAGGAATTTCCCTGCACATCGGGGCAGGCGATATTTATGGGATCATCGGCATGTCCGGCGCGGGCAAGAGCACGCTGGTGCGCTGCCTGAATTTTTTAGAGAGGCCCACGGAGGGCACGGTCTATGTGGAGGGAAAGGATTTGTCAGCCATGAGCGGCAGGGAACTGCTTGGGATGCGCAGGTCCATGGCGATGATTTTTCAGCATTTCAATCTTTTGATGCAGCGGACGGTTTTGGATAATGTCTGTTTTCCGATGGAGATAGCAGGGGTTCATAAGAAGGAAGCGCGCAAACGGGCGCGGGATTATTTAAAGATTGTGGATTTGTCCGAAAAGGAAAAGGCCTATCCGGCCCAGCTGTCCGGAGGGCAGAAGCAGCGGGTGGCGATTGCAAGGGCGCTGGCGATGAATCCGAAAATTCTTTTGTGTGATGAGGCTACCAGCGCGCTGGATCCTACTACCACCAAGTCCATTCTTGCCCTCTTAAAGGATATCAATGCAAAATATGGGATCACCATTGTGATTATTACCCATTCCATGGAGGTGGTACAGGAAATCTGTACAAGGGTGGCGATTATAGACGACGGGGAATTGGCGGAGAGCGGGACGGTGGAGGAGGTGTTTGCCTCCCCCAAATCAAAAGCCGCCCGGAAGCTGGTCTATCAGGGGGAACGCAAAGTTGCCATGATGAAGAGCAAACGCTGCATCCGCATCGTGTTTTCGGAGAATTCCTCTTTCGAGCCGGTGATTGCCAATATGGTACTGGAATGCAAGGCCAGCGTCAATATCCTATTGGCCGACACCAAGGACATCGGCGGAACCGCCAGGGGGCAGATGGTATTACAGCTGCCGGAGGATGTGCAGGTTGCCGAGCGGATGATCGCATATTTGAAGGAAAGAAATCTTGCGGTGGAGGAGTTGACGGATTATGTGGAATGAATTGCAGTTGAGCGGTGCGGAAATTTCCATGCTTTTGGAGGCGACGAAAACCTCCGTTTATATGACGCTTGCTTCCACGCTGTTTGCCTATATCATCGGGCTTCCGGCGGGTATTTTGCTGGTAGTGTGCGCGCCGCGCGGCCTAAGGCCGCTGCCGGCGCTGTATAAGGTTTTGGATATTGTTGTCAACATTACAAGATCTGTCCCGTTTTTGATTTTGATGCTGTTGGCTACACCCCTTGCGCGGGCGGTGACGGGGAAGTCCTACGGGGCCAACGCCACCATTATTTCCCTGACGCTGGCGGCGGCGCCCTTTGTGGCGAGGCTGGTGGAGTCCTCCCTGCTGGAGGTGGATAAGGGTGTGATTGAGGCGGCCCAGAGTATGGGGGCAGGAACCTTTAGCATTGTGTGCAAGGTGCTCATCGGGGAGGCCAGGGTTTCCCTGATTGTGGGCTCCACGATTGCCTTGGGAACGGTGCTTGGCTATACGGCCATGTCCGGGGCCATCGGTGGGGGCGGCCTTGGGGACGTGGCGATCCGGTACGGTTATAACCGGTGGGTGACCCGGATTTTGTATGCCACGGTGATTTTGCTGGTCATTTTGATGCAGCTGATCCAGATGGCAGGGACAGGCCTGTCCAAAAAATTGGACAAGCGCCTGACCGATTGAGAAAGGGGTCGTTTTGGCGGGGCGTCTAAAAGACAGGACGCTTTTTCGTCTCACGATAGAGGACGGTTTTGCATAAACGCAGGCTGTCCAAAAACCGGGGCATAGATCCGGCCTGCGATGACTTGCAGGCGACGGCAACGGCTTTGGAGAAAAGAGGAGAACATTATGAAAAAGAAAGTATTGTCATTGGTATGCGGGCTGGCCCTGCTGGGGGCTTTGCTTAGCGGCTGTCAGGACCAGGCGGCTACGTCCGGACAGGCAGAGACACAGGCTGCAAAAGAAGCGGCCGGGACCGAAAGCAGCGACGCAAAGGAAACGGATTTACAGGGCGCTGGAGACAGCGCATCGGGGGAGAAGGGAACCGTTACGGTGGCGGCGACGCCTGTACCCCATGCGGAAATTTTGGACGCGGCCAAGGAACTGATGGCGGCCAAAGGCTGGACGCTTGAGGTGGTGGAATTTACCGACTATGTACAGCCCAACGAGGTGGTGGAGAGCGGCGATATTGACGCCAACTATTTCCAGCACATCAATTATCTTGACAGCTATAACGGGGAAAAAGGTACCCATCTGGTGAATGTAGGGGAAATCCACTATGAGCCCATGGGCATTTATCCCGGTAAGGAGAGCGATCTGGCGGCAATTTCGGACGGGGCGGAAATTGCGGTGCCCAATGATACCACCAATGAGGCAAGGGCGCTCCTTCTTTTACAGGAGCAGGGGCTGATCAAGCTCAATCCCGATGCAGGTATTACGGCGACCGTGCTGGATATCACGGAAAATCCCCATGATATCAAAATTGTGGAACTTGCCGCAGAACAGGTGGCGCGTACGCTGCCCGATGTCGCGTTCGGCGTGGTAAACGGCAATTATGCGCTGCAGGCCGGGCTTTCCACGGCAGACGCCGTGGCGCAGGAGACGGAGAGTTCCGAGGCGATTTCCCAGTATGTCAATGTCATTGCGGTAAAAGAGGGGAACGAGAACAGCGAAGGCGTAAAGGCGCTGGTGGAAGTTCTCAAATCCGAGGAAATCAAAAACTTCATCAACGAAAAATACCAGGGCTCCGTGGTTGCCTATGAAGGATGAGGGGATGAAAAAGTTACTGGTTTGGATGGACCGATACTGGTATGTGTTGGTCATTTGCGCCTGCATTGGTATGCAGGCGCTTGTGTTTGGGATATGCGGGCAGGAGAGCTACCTGACGGTGCAGGACAATTTGGATTTGTTCGTGGCACATTTTCAGGTTTTAAGCCATTGGGACGGGTGGTTTGCCCAAAATGCGGTGATGCCCATGCTGGGCGGGGTCAGCCGGGACTGCCTTGGCAGCGAATGGAACCTGTACAATATATTGTTCGTGCTGCTGCCTCCTTTTTGGGCCTATATGGCAGGGTACTTTTTGAAAATCGGTATTGGCATGGGTTCCTTTGTGCTGTTGGCAAAAGACATTTACAAGGAGGCGTTTGCGCGGTACCGGGGAATCGCCTGGGTGATGGGGCTATGCTACGGGATGCTCCCGCTGTTTCCGGCTTACGGGATTGCCTTTGCCTCCATCCCGCTGGCGGTGCTCATTTTGTGCAAAATATACCGGAAAGAAGGAAAATGGTGGTATCCGGCGTTGTTTGCCTATCCGCTTTTATCTTATTTTTCCTATTTTGGGTTTTTCCTGCTGGCTTATCTGGTGTGCGCCGTTTTGTTTTTTTGGGTCCGGGACAGGAAGCTTTGCGGCAGGATGCTGGCAGCCCTGTTTGTGCTGGCAGCCGGGTATGTGTGCTTTGAGTACCGGCTGTTTTCCCAGATGCTCTTTTCGGATGTGGAGACGATACGGGTAAGCATGGTGGATACGGATCTTGATTTTACAGGAGTGCTGGGGCAGATCCGGGAGGCCTTTTTGACCCCTGTTTTCCATGCGTCCTCCGGCCATGCACCCTTTGTGCTGCCCCTTTGCCTGGCGGTTTTAGTTTGGCGTGGGGCGGTTTTGCGGCGCAGGGGGCAGGCAAGGGGCATCCTGCAGGAAGGGCTTTTGTGGGTGCTTCTGTTCATTTTGTTTAACTGTGTGGTGAACGGGCTGTACTTTTGGGGAGGGTTCCGGCGGCTGTTTGAAACCCTTCTTCCGCCGCTTAAAGGCTTCCAGTTTAACCGTACCACATTTTTTAATCCCTTTTTGTGGTATGCAGCCTGTTTTTTGGCCCTGAAGCTTTTGTATGACGGCGGGGGGCTGTGGCGCAGGCGGATGGCGAACTTTTTTGCCTGTACCGCAGTAGCCGTGATTGTCCTGACCCCGGCGGTATACAATGAATTTTACTGGACCTGCTACCATCAGGCTTACCGGGCCGTCCGGCATACGGAGGTAAACCTGCTAAACTACCGGGAATATTACAGCGTGCCGTTGATGGAAAAAATCAAGGATGCCATTGCCTATGACGGGGCATATTGTGCAGGCTACGGCCTAAACCCTGCAGTGTTGGAATATAATGGGATCGCCACACTGGACGGCTATCTGGGCTTTTATCCCCAAAGCTATAAGGAGGCCTTTACCGAACTGATCCGCCCTTCCTATGACAGGGTGGAGGAATGGAGAACCTACTATGGGGAGTGGGGGGCGCGCGCATACCTGTACGCAGGAAGCGGGGAAAGTATTTACAATCCCTACCGCAACCAGACGCTGTCCGACAAACACTTATATATAAACGGGGAACAATTTGGAAAAATGGGCGGCAAATATCTGTTTTCCCGCTATGAACTGGAGGACATGGAACAATTGGGCTTTGCGCTGCAGGGCATTTATACGGACGAAGCGTCCCCCTACACCATTTATCTTTACGAATTTTCCGCCGGGGAGCCCGCAATCCTAAAATCCCCCTGAACCATATGCAGGCGCAGGGGGATTTTTAAAATGGTTTATTTTGTTTCGTGGTATTCCTTTTCGGTGTTGACGTTCCAGATATTGGAGCGGTCACGGATACCGTTTAGAATGTTGTGAACCGCCTCGAAGGAGGTACACATGGAGTGGTCGATATTGTTATAGCGGTGCTGGCCGTTGCGGCCTACGCAGTACAGGTTGTCGATGGTGTTTAGGTAGGCGATTAAAGTATCAATTTCGGCAAAGGTGTCGAAGTAGGCGGGATAAGCTTTCCGGACGGCTTCGGCATGGGAGTCCAAGACGTCCTCCTGACTGTCGATAAGTCCCATCTGGATCATCTCGCGGATGCCCAGCTTCGTGAATTCCTCATCGGAGAGATTCCAGAAATCGTCCCCCTCCGTGCAAAAATATTCCAGACCGATCCAGACGGTGTGTTCCAGATCCACCACCATATAGGGGGACCAGTTATTGTAAATCTGGATACGTCCCAGCTTGACAGTGCGGTCGTGCACATACATCCAGTTGTCCGGAATGATATTGCCAATGGTACGGATCTTGGTTTTATTTTTCAGGTTCAGTCTGGGAACCAAAACGCCAAGGGTCCGGTAATCCCGGTAGGGGAGCCCGGCGGCAATGGCCGCTTCCCTTGCAGGGACGTCGTTCATGCCGCCTACCAAATCCTTGAGCGGCATGGAGGAGATGAAAATATCTGCCTCGGCCTGTATCTTTTGGCCGTCCTGTTCATAGGTCAGGGAGGTGATATGGTTGTCCGCGTTTTTGGAAAAAGACACCACCTTGCAATTCTTCAAAATACGGCCTCCCATGCGTTCCACCTCGGCGGCGGTCACATCCCACAATTCGCCCGGGCCAAGCTTGGGGTAGCTGAAGGATTCGATCAGGGAGGTCTCTACATGACGGTTCTTCCGGTTAGGCAGCAGCTTGCCGAACATGTCCTTGATGATGGCCATCACCGAAAGGCCTTTCGCCCGCTGGGCGCCCCAGCTGGGGTCGATCTCACTGGGATGGCGTCCCCAGAGGTTTTCCGTATAATGTTCAAAAAACATGGAATACAGTTTCTTCCCGAAACGGTTGATATAAAAATCCTCCAGGGAATTTTCCCTGCGCTTGTGAAGGACCGAACCAAGGTAGCTGCATCCGGCAATAACGGTATTGACCAGCCCCATATTGGCGAAGGTTTCCCATTTTAGGCTGATGGGATAGTCATAAAACTTCTGCTCGTAATAAATACGGGAAACCCGGTTGCGCTTGAGCATGACCCGGTCCGTCTTTTCCGGGTCGGGGCCGCCTGCTTTCCATTCCTGCGTCCGGTTTAGCTGGATATCGTCGGAGGCGGGGCTTCCCTGCATCGGCAGCATGTGTTCCCACCATTCGTTGACCCGCGGGACTTTCGAAAAGAAGCGGTGGCCGCCCATATCCATCCGGTTTCCCCTGTAGTTGACCGTCTTGGAAATGCCGCCCATGTGCTCGCTCTCTTCAAAGACGGTGACTTCTATATCGTCTGCCTGTTTTAACAGTTCATATGCCGCAGTCAGGCCGGCAGGTCCTGCGCCTAAGATCGGAAGAGCACACGTCTGAACTCCAGTCACACAACAGCATCT
>CARDPF010000052.1 GCA_948960675.1 uncultured Eisenbergiella sp. | reverse complement strand
ACGGCGTTTTGGGAAATTCCACCGTTTGCATGCCACCATGCGTAAGGAACTGCCCACATTGTAAGGGGCTGTCCTGCCGCTGCCACGCCTGCCGACGCACTGCCTGGGCCCATGTCTAAACGAAATGACATTGGCCGTGAATAGTAACACCAACCGTAACGCAGATGCATTCAAAACGCGATTTTGCATTGCTTTTTTGGCAGGAAGAGATTATAATGGAAGAACAAGGAATACAAAGTAAACCCCCATGCCGCTTTTTGGCGGCGTCACCATATAGGAAAGGGGGTTTCCTATGAAGGGCATGCACACATGCGGCCCTGCCGCATGGTGCGTGTACGGACTGCGCAGCAAGTGCGCAGTCCTGCTTGCAGGTTTTGGAACTTTCAAAGTAATTGGAGGCAGTGATTATGTTGGGTGGCGTTATGGGGGCAATCCCATATTTTAGCGATTATTCGTACAATGTGCCGGTGCGCAGGCAGCAGGGGCAGGAAGGGCAGGAGCGGACGCAGCAGGCACAGGCGGCAGGGAGCCCTAAGCAGGCGCAGTCTGTGGGCACAACAGGCAGCGTGGCAGCGGCGCGCGGCTCCAATCCGGATGTGCCGGTGGAGGCGGTCCGACCGGTTCCGTTGATTCACGGCGACGCTGCAAGCGAAGTGATTCCCTATGTGCGTAAGGGGGCGGATCCGGCCGAGATGGCGGTTCGTATGCGGATGCGTCCATATGACGATGCCAAGCAGCAGATTGTACAGGACGGACAGGGCAGCAAGGCGCAGGATGTGCGGGAGATGGGGAAGGAAGAAGAGTGCCAGACCTGTGCGCGCAGAAAATACCAGGACGGTTCCGACGATCCGGGCGTTTCCTTTAAGACAGCCGCGCATATCGCGCCGGAGCAGGCGGCGGCTACCGTGCGGGGGCATGAGATGGAACATGTTGTCCGTGAGCAGGCGAAAGCCGTGCGGGAGGATCGCAGGGTGGTGAGCCAGAGCGTAACCCTGCACACGAGTATCTGCCCGGAATGCGGGGATGCGTATGTTTCCGGGGGAACGACGAGGACAGTGACCGCGGCGAAATCCCAGCCTGTACAGGAGACCGGGGAGCAGCGGCGCAGGTCGTTTTTTGCGATTGCGTAGCTGGCTTTTCAAGGACGGGAACAAGCCGGCTTGTAGCAGTTTAGGCTTGCCTTGGCGGCTGCGGCAGCTTTGGGTAAGGGTATGGCGATAAGAAAACATTGTCCGCAAATGCCGGACAGGATGGATTGGGCAGCCTGCGCAGGATAGGCTGCCTGTCTTGGTTTAAAGGGGAGAAAAAATGCGGACGGAAGAAAAAACATCGGTAAAAAACAGTATCGGGCGTATGTTCTTTGTAGGAGTGTCGGTTCTGGCACAGGTCATTTGGATTATGACATTGTTTGTACGGTTAAACAGATATTCCACGCTGATTTCCCTGCTTTTTGAAGCGATTGCCTTCCTTGCGGTATTGCGTATTTACGTGATGCCCGAGAACGCCGCCTTTAAGCTGCCGTGGATTATGCTGATCATGGCGCTTCCGGTGTTGGGGCTGAGCCTGTATTTGATGTTTGGGCACTCCGGGGTGACGAAGGGGATGCAGCTGCGTTTTGAAAAGATCGACGCTGTTTTGGACAGGGAGTTGGGGCAGGATGCGCAAGTGGCCGGGCGGCTTAGGGAGAAGGATCCGGCAATTGCCAACCAGGCATACTATTTACACCGGTACGGCAGGTATCCCATATACCAAAATACGGATGTGATTTATTATGGGGATACGGTGGAAGGGCTGGAGGCGCAAAAGGAAGCGCTTGGCAGCGCGGAGTCGTTTATTTTTATGGAGTACCATGCGATAGAGGACTCGCAGTCGTTTGGGGAATTGAAAGAAATTTTGGCGGACAAGGCAAGGCAGGGGGTAGATGTCCGCGTGCTTTATGACGATGTGGGGAGCGTGGGCTTTATCAATAAGGATTTTATCAAAAGAATGGAGGAGGCAAACATCCGGTGCAGGGTGTTCAATCCGTTGCTTCCGTTCCTGAATATCTTTATGAATAACCGGGATCACAGGAAGATCACGGTGGTGGACGGAAGGGTCGCTTTTACCGGCGGGTATAATCTTGCGGACGAGTACTTCAATATCACCCACCCTTACGGACAGTGGAAGGACAGCGGCGTGCGGCTTTGCGGGGATGCGGTGCGCAGCCTGACCTGCATGTTTTTGGAAATGTGGAATGTCATAAAGCAGACCGATACCGATTATGCAAAGTATTTGCCAAAGACCGGTTATCAGGCGCTGCATGGCGGTTTTGTAGCGCCCTATGGGGACAGTCCGCTGGACGGGGAGCCGGTGGGGGAGAACGTATACATGAATATTGTGAAAAATGCCAAGCGGTATGTGTATTTCACAACCCCGTATCTGATTATCAGCGACGAGATGAACCGGGAACTGGGACAGGCGGTCAAAAGGGGCGTGGATGTGCGCATTATCACGCCGGGAATTCCGGATAAAAAGCTGATTTTTCAGCTGACCCGTTCCTATTATGCGGGACTGGCCAAAAACGGTGTGCGCATTTATGAATATACGCCGGGATTTATTCATGCAAAGCAGTGTGTGTGCGATGATGAGACCGCGACCGTGGGGACGATCAACTTAGACTACAGAAGCCTGTATTTCCATTTTGAGAACGGTGTTTTTTTGTACGACTGCAGCGCGGTGGGGGATATTAAGGAGGATTTTTTACAGACCTTTCCCCTGTGCCGTGAGGTGACGGACCAATATAAAAGCGCCAGATCCAGGGCGCTGCGGCTGGGACAGTGTATCCTGCGGCTGTTCGCGCCGCTTTTATGAGAAAGGAAAAAACGTTACTATTCGATACAAAACGGTTACGGTTTGCCGCCGCCGGGCAGGGGTTCAACCAAAGTCCGGTGTGTGGGCGTACATGGAGGCAAAGATGGAATGGATTGATGTTGTGGATGAAAAGGGAACCCCCACCGGGGAGGTTGTGGACAGGGAAACGGCGCACGCACAGGGAATCCTGCACAGAACCGCCCATGTGTGGATTGTGCGCAAAAGGGGAGGCCGGGTGGAAATTTTACTGCAGAAAAGAAGCGGTAATAAGGATTCTTATCCCGGCTGCTATGACATTTCCAGCGCGGGCCATATTCCTGCAGGGGTGGATTTTATCCCGTCCGCCATACGGGAACTGTGGGAGGAACTGGGAATCAGGGTAAGTGCCGCACAGCTGATCTACTGTGGGCAGAGAAAGCTTTCCTTTGACCAGGAATTTCATGGCAGGCCGTTTCATGACAGACAGGTAAGCAATATTTATGCGCTCTGGCTGGACAGGGAGGAGGGGGAATTTGTGCTGCAGGAGGAGGAAGTCTTTGAGGTGAGGTGGTTTGGGTTTGACGATTGTGTAGACAAGGTGTCCCGCAACCTGATTCCCCATTGCATTTACAGGGAGGAACTGGAAATGGTGGAGCGCGCCCTGCATTTGCAGGAAATGGGGTGACGGGCGGTTTTTGCAAAGTGAATGGTAACTCAGATCATGTGTTTACCATGGACAAATGTAAGTTTTTACTTGCTGTTTTCGATAAAGGAGGGTATACTAAATACAGAAGCGGATTGAGAGACAATCCGGACGGAATCTGAATTATTGGAAATCTTATGCGGCCAACAGTATGGTTACTAAGGCCGGCGTCTTTGTTCTTGTTTTCGTGGGCATGTTTGCCTGCTATTTCCAAACAGATGAAAAATCAAAGGGGGATGTGTAATTGTGGCGCTGGAAAACCAGGATGAAGAAAACCCGTACATGCCGCTGCGGTGCCTGGAGTATGATGTGGAGGATTTGGAAAGACAGCTGCGTCACCTGAAGCGCTATTACCAAAGAAACGGGGGACTGGAGCCCGGAAAGGAATACCTTTGCGGCATTAAGGGCACGGACCGTCTGGTTCCAACCGTAACGCTTGTGGTTTTCCATGGGAAAGGGGAATGGAAAGCCGCCACCGGCCTGCAGGAAATTTTAGATACATCCGGAATGGACGATGTATTGAGCAGGATGCTGGCAGATTACAGGATCCGGGTGCTCAATCTTGCACAATTGGAGGAGGGAAACTTTAAAACCGGGCTCAGGGAACTGGTTGGAATGTTCAAACGCCGGGACAGCAAACAGGAAATGCAGAAATACTATACAAAAAACAGGGAACGTTTCAGGAAGATGGACGAGGAAACGTATGATGTAATCTGTGCAATACTAAAGCTTGACGCACTGGAAAAGAAGAAATCGGGCTGTTGCCCGCAGAAAAAGGAGGGGTTCAATATGTGTAAAGCTTTTGACGACTGGGCAAAAGAGGAACAGGAAAAAGGAAGAAAAGAGGGAAGAAAAGAAGGGGAAATCCGTCTGGGAATGCTGATAGACCGCCTGATAGGGGAGGGACGCACTGCGGATGCGCGCAAAGCGGCGACGGATTTACAGGCGCGCAGGCGGCTGTATCAGGAATACGGCATCGGTTAACTTGTGGGCTTTGGGCGGCGCGCCTGCGGGTTGGGGATGGGAATTTGGCGGCAGGGCAGCCCTCTTACCGGGCAGGCGCATCTAAACTGTACTAGTAAAAGGATGGTTGGTTCTTCCCTTATTCCTGCAGGCCGGAAACAAAGAATTTCCTGCGGTATTCTGCGGGGGTGATGCCCACCAGTTTTTTAAAGGTGCGGGAAAAATGGGGGGAGGATTCATAGCCTACCCGGAATCCGATCTCATTGATTTTCAGTTCCGGTTCGGCCAGCAGTTCCTTTGCCCGTTCAATTCTCTGGCAGGTGATATAGGTTCCCAGCTTCTGCCCGGTAAGCTGTTTATAGATATGGGAAAGGTATACGGGATTTAAATATACCTGTTCCGCCAGTGATGTCAGGGTAATTTCCTCATGGAGGTGCTCCCGTATATAGGCATGAATGGTCTGCAGGGTTCTGTTATAACGGCGGGTCCGTTCCTCGTCCTGCGTTTCCATGAGCCAGCATCCGACGCGGTATAAGGTTTCCGATAGGGAGGCCCCGCTCTTTTCACAGGGCTCATAGAAAACGGACATGCTCTGAAAATTTTCAAGGAAGTCGTTTTGCCTTCCGGTCTTATATATCGTATTCAGAAAAAGAGTCTTAAGGTTGTTCAAGAGGAAGGCCAGCTGCTCCCTGCTGTAGGACGCCGACGGTTCCAGAAGGCTTTCGAGCAGGCCAAGGAAGCTGTCCGCGTTTTCCCGCACCAGATAAAATTCCAGCTGCTGCAGCTTTTGTAACAGCTGTTCATAGTCGGAAGCGGCAGCCGTAACGGCATAAAAGTCGGTATTGCTGAGTACCATTTCCTCATTTTTTCCCATCCTGTATTTTAGCAGGAACAGCATCTTGCGTCCGAAGGCAGGGAACTGCCCAAAGGAAAAAGGCGTCGGTTCCAGCAGCAGGGAAAGGGAAATCTCCCTGTTTCGCATGCAATAATGAAAATTTTCCGCAGAACCGTTTATGAAAGCGCAAAAGGAATCGGCGGGCTCATCCGTTGCAGACTGGATCAGCCAAAGCAGGTATTGGGGATCATCTGAAAAAACCGGGGTGCATATGGCCCGCTGGGTCAGGCAGTTCTGGAAAATAACATGTATTTCTATCAGGGAAGAAGGCAGCCCGATGGGGCTTTTTGCCAAGGGGGGACGGTCTAACCGGCAGCCAACCAGAAAAAAGGGCTTTTCTTCGTAAAGGGATAAGCTAAGCCTTCGGGCATCCTCCATGCAGCGGGAGATTTCGGAATCGGACACGGCAGGGGAGTTGAGTAAATTGTTCAAAAATGTCTGCTGCAGCATGGGACGGACCCTTTGCAGTTCGTTCTCCAGCTGCTTTGTCCAGTTTTTTTCACGGGAATCCCGTTCCAGGCGCAGAATGCATTCGGATACGGCGTCAATCAAGGGTTCGTCACCCTGACTTTTCAAAATGTTAAAATCACAGTGATAGGCCAGGGCGGTTTGGGCGTAGTCAAACTCGCTGTAGCCGGAAAGAATGATGGTTCTGCAGTCGGGCCATCTTTTTTTGATTTCGGATATTAAATCCAGTCCGCTGGTAACAGGCATGTCAATGTCCGTGATTAGGATATCCATGCGATAGCGGGTAAAAAGATGCAGGGCATCCCCGGCGGAGTAGGTGCGGTAGACTTCCAGGGAAATATCGGAAACGGAGGAAAAAGTACGGTAGAGCCCATCCGCAATATGCTTTTCATCGTCAACGATCAACAATTTATACATCGTGCGCTCCTTTCGTTTTAAGTCTTTCGGGGTGGAAGGGGAATATGAATTCTCACTGTCAGGCCGCCTGCGCCTTCCCGGGACAGGTAAAGCCCGGCGTCCTTTCCGTAGGTCATGCGGAGACGGCGGTGTATGTTGATGAGCGCGGTGGTCTCCAGATTGGTTTCCGGTGCTTCCAGCATCCATTGGAGTTTGGTGAGCATTTCCTCGGAAGGCCCTGGGCCGTTGTTCTCCACGCGGATAACCAGGGTATTGCTTTCCTGAAAGATATCCAGACGGAGGGAGGGGGAGGAAACCTGGTTCAAGCCGTGTTCAAAAGCATTCTCAAGGACAGGCTGGATAATCATGCGGGGAACCTTGATATTGCTAAAGGCTGTCGGAAGATGGGCAAGCTGTATTTGCAGCCGTCCGTCAAAGCGGAACTTCTGTATGCTGCAGTAATTGACGGCATGTTCGTATTCTGCGCTAAGGGGAACCTCCGAAGCGGCATTTCTGGTGATATATTGATAGTAATTTCCCAGATATTTGGAAAACAGGACGATATTTTCGCAATCCTCATCTTTGGCCAGACGGTAAATATTGAAAAAGCTGTTATAGAGAAAATGTGGGTTAATCTGGGATTGCAGCTGTTTGAGTTCGGCCCGCTGGGTAAGGATTTTCTGCTCATAGACCTGATGGATCAGATTGTCGAGATTGTGGGCCATTTTGTGGAAGGACCGGTATAGGATACGAAACTCATCGTTGCCGGTAATGGGCATGTCCGCGAGGCGGTAACGGCCGGCCTCTATCTCTTCAATGGCACATAGCAGGTATTTGACAGGACGGTTGATGAGATGCTGCAGCGCCAGACTGAAAAGGGAGATGACCAGGGCAGAGAGGGCGATATAGGCGATCCAGAACAAACGGTAATTCCTTATTTCCCCAAAAATCTGATGGGTGGGGACATAGGAAGTCAATACAAGGCCGGTATTTTCCACGCCGGTGGAAGTAGTAACCATTTCGGCCGAATTTGTTTCCGGGGCGGCCGGGCCGGAGGAAAGGCAAAAGCCCTCCTCATTCGAGGAGAGTACGGTACAGCTGCCTGGAAAGCGGGTATAGTGGCGCAAAAGTTCGGAAAGGGAATCACCGGAAAAAGTGACCTTTAGCAAAAAAAGTGCATCCTCATTTTGGGAAAGAAAGCGGACGGGGGTGTGGGTATATAGACAGAGCTGGTTTTGCTCAAAGAAAAGCCGGTTGTTTATGGCGTCAGGCTTTCCCTGCCTGCTGAAATATTCGCTAAAGAGGATACCCGGTTCCGAATCATTGACGGAAATCGTTTTGTGCAGGGAGGGAATATAAATTGCGGCGCTTTCAAGAAACTGGCTGCTGTTTTGCAGGGTGGAAAGCAGCTGTGCAGTCCGCAGGATATACTGGGAGCGTTCGTAATCGGTCATGACAGGGTAGGCGTTGATCAGATAGTTGATGTCCGTATTGGATGCCAGACGGTAACAGGAGAGCTGTACCCGGGTAATTTCGTCGGAAAGAAAACCGGCAAACAGGGCCAGCTGGGCGGAAGAGGAATCAGTGATTTCACGTCTAATCGTGCTGTAGCCATACTGATAGATGGTAGAACCGGCAAGGATGAGCGGAAGCAGGAGGGACAGGAAAAGGGCAATGATTTTAATCCGTAAAGAAAAGTAACGGTTTTTAAACGCTGTTAGCATCGCAGGACTCCTTCCAAAAGAGTTTTCGGGTGAGGTTTGTCTAAGTATAGCATATGGGAAAATCCGTTTCAAGGAGGGGGAAAAAGGTGGAAAAGACACTTTGCACCCTCGAAACAGCGCATGGGGCTTACGTTTTCGTGTATTTTACCCGGAATGCCCATAAAAAAGAACTTGATATTAGGCAATAAATATAAAGATATATCATTTACAGGGAAAAACCGTTTTTGGTATGATCAACCTGTCGAAAACAGTTACGGGACAACCCAACAGAAAAGGAGGAGACGATGGATGAATTGATTATGCGGTTCATGGGCACCGGCGCAGGGGAAGGCGTGCCTACACCTTTTTGCAGATGCAGGGTCTGTGAACATGCAAGGAAAGTCGGCGGGAAGGAAATCCGCCTGCGGTCGAGCTTTAGGGTCTCAAAAGAAATGCAGATTGATTTTGGGACGGATATTTTTGCGGAATGCATCCGGACCGGTTTGGACATGTATGATTTAAAATATTTGTTGGTCACCCACACACATGATGACCACTTTGACCCTTTCAATCTGTATTTGAAGACGCTTATCAGCAGGGGAAACGGGGAAAAGGTACATATTTATTTGAATGAGGATGCCTACGGACTGGTGGAGAGATACGATTCCCTGGGGTTTGATGGCAACAGCCGTTATTACTCGGATAGTACGAAGAAGGACTTTACCTTCCACCAGCTGCATTTTTGGAAGGAGGAAAAGATAGGCGATTTTCTGGTTACTCCGATAAAAGGGGAACACAGGGGGCATTTGGAGAAAAATTCCGCAAATTACCTGATTGTGCTTCCGGACAATAAACGGATGCTGTATGCGCTGGATACCGGTTTTTACGGGGAGGAAACCCTATCATATCTGGAAAATGTGCAACTGGACTATTTCATTGTGGAAGGCACCTTTGGGAGCGCGAACCGGGAAGAAAGACCCTATTCCCATTTGGATATCAATAGCGCATACAATCTGTGTCAGCGCCTGTTTGAGCAAAACACCATTACGCAAAAAACGCAGGTTTACCTGACCCATCTCAACCAGGAACAGGACTACACCCATGAGGAGATGGTCGCCGTATGTGCGCAGAGGAAGACGCCCTATCGGGTGACGGTGGCATATGACGGTCTTTGTGTGGAAGACTATGCAAAGTGAGGCAACAAATTTTTTGGAGGAGGGCCGATTTTAGCGGCAGAATGAGAGGGAACATGAAATTAAAAAGAATAGCAGCATTAATGTTGGGCGCATGCATGGTTCTGGGAGGCTGTCAGGAGACAGCCGCCGTACCGGAAGAGACGAAAAAGGCGGACACACAACAGGTTAAAGAGGAGGAACCGGAGGCTGGGGCCGGAACGGATGTGGCAAAAGAGGATCCTTCTGCTTCCCCTAAGGGAAGGTATGAGGAACCGGTGGAGGTGTCCATTTCCAAGGTTATGGTTACTAACCCGCACCTGATTGAGGGACAGTCCGTGGAGGATAACGTGGTTTTGGACCTGATCAAGGAGGATCTGAATATCGACGTTAAGATCGCCTGGGAGGCGGAGGGGAGCGAGTATAACAATAAATTGTCGCTGAACATTGCATCGGGCGATCTGCCGGATATTATGTATATCAACAATTACTTAACGTTCCGGGAAATGGCGGAAAACGATATGCTTGCGGATCTGACTGATATTTATGAAACCTATGCGGGAAATTATATGCGGCAGACCTATGACACCTTCGGCGGAAGGAATATGGAGCCCCTTACCATTGACGGGAAACTCTATGCCCTTTCTACGGCAAACATCGGCTATGGGCATAATATCCTGTGGCTGCGTAAGGACTGGCTGGACAAGCTGGGATTGGAAGTACCTTCCACGATGGAAGAACTAAAGCATGTCCTGAAAGAATTTGTGGAAAAGGATCCGGGGGAAAACGGTCCGGGGAATACCATCGGTTTGGCAATCCATGCGACGAAACCGGTGGCAGGTTACGGCAACAAATTTGGCGTGGAGCCGATTTTTCACAGCGTGGGCGCTTATCCGACCCAGTGGATGGCGGATGCGTCCGGAAACATTTACTATGGTTCCATCGCCCCGGAAATGAAAGAGGGGCTGGCAATACTGCGGGAGATGTATGAGGAAGGGCTGATTGATAAACAGTTTGTTACAAGGGTTGGGTCCGGTGAGACGGATGCAATTGTGGACTCCGGCCTGGCCGGCGCCTGGTTCGCACCCTGGTGGGGATCAAGCGGGGACAGCTATGTCAATAATCCGGACATAAAGCTGGCCGTGGCAAACGCGCCTTTGGATGGGGAAGGAAAATACAACCACCTGCTCCCGGCTCCCACTGCAGATCTGGTGGCAGTGAGCAAGGATTGTGCAAATCCGGAGGCCCTGCTAAAAATCATCAATGAAGAATATGACGTATACAGGGGGATTGACGCGGAAGGCCTGGCTACGGTACAGCCGGTTTTTGACCAGGGTGTTTCCAGAGAGGCTCTCTTTCCCACAGGAGGCTTCAACCTTGACTATTATGATGTAGTGCCAAAGCTGGGTAAGCTGTGTAAGAATCTGGTGGAAACCGGCGTTATGGGCGGTGACGAAACCACAACGGAATATGACAGATGGAAAGCGGAAGGCGCAAAACGGTATGCCGACGGCATTGACCCTTCGGATCCCAATGCACCGAATACGTTCTGTGATTACTACGGAAGGTATGTGGGTTCCAACATTCTGGACACCCCGGAAAACAATCCGGTGGATGCAGCCTACTATTATACGACCCAATCCTCCGACAGGCTTAAACCTACGCTGGATAAGCTTGAGGAACAGATGTATCTGCAGATTATCACGGGGGAAAAACCGCTGGAATACTTTGATACATTTGTGGAACAGTGGAAGAAGCTGGGAGGCGATGTCCTTACACAGGAAGTACAGGTAATGGTAGATGGGCAGTAAACATAAGAAAAAAAGTGCTGCGGAAAAGTTTTATCATTTGATGCTGCTGCCCGGTATGGCGTTTTTATTCCTGTTTCACATTGTGCCGCTTGCAGGAGTGACCATCGCTTTCCAGAACTTTAAGCCGGTCAAGGGAATTTTTGGTTCCCAGTTTATCGGCCTGGAAAATTTTGGACGCCTGTTCTATCTGCCGGATTTCTGGCAGATCATGGAAAACACACTCCTGATAGCGGCAGGGAAAATCGTGCTGGGTATGTTGATGGCGGTTGTATTTGCGGTGCTTCTGAACGAATGCAGAAGCACCGGGCTGAAACGCCTGGTGCAGACTTCCGTCTATCTTCCGCATTTTCTTTCGTGGGTCATTCTTGCGGTGATGTTTAGCAACCTGCTCTCCTATGGCGGGGTGTTGAACCGGTTTCTCGGCCTGTTCGGGATGGAGCCGCAGATGTTTCTGGTCAGTAATAAGTGGTTCCGCAGCATCGTTATTTTAGGGGATGTATGGAAGGAATTTGGTTATAATGCGGTGGTGTATGTGGCGGCGATGACAAGCATTGATCCGGGGCTGTATGAAGCGGCCAAGATCGACGGTGCGAACCGGTGGGACCGGATATGGCATATTACCATTCCCTCCATCCTTCCTACGATCATCCTGATGATGACCTTGAACATGGGGCAGATCATGAACGCCGGTTTTGATGAGGTTTTCAACCTGTACAGCCCGCTGGTCTATGAGACGGGGGATATCATTGACACATATGTGTACCGGGTAGGCCTGACGAATATGCAGTACAGTTTTGGAACGGCTGTGGGCCTGTTCAAATCGGTTATCAGTTTTATCCTGCTGACCGTATCCTATAAACTTGCCGACAAATTTGCGGGTTATCGTATTTTTTAAAAGAATTCCTTTAATTTTTTAGGCCGCCTGTCGGCGGCAGAATGGTGGTTAGTGTGAAGGGAAAAAGAAAGGTTTCGGCAACGGAGGTATTGATCGGATTTTTGCTCATCCTCTGCGGCCTTGTGTGCCTCATACCGATTTTGAACACCGTGGCAATCTCCTTTAGCGACAAGACGAGCGCCGCCATGGGCCGGGTAGGCCTGTGGCCGGTAAACTTTAATATGGCCGGATATCGGGCCATATTGGAAGAAAACCAGTTTTTCCAATCCTTCTTTGTTTCCATAAAGAGGGTGGCGATGGGGACGGCACTGAATATGTCGCTGACCATTCTGATGGCATATCCGCTGTCAAAGGATCCAAGGAAATTCCGGGCGAAAAAATATTACATGTGGATCGTGATTTTCCTTATGATGTTTAATGGGGGGATCGTACCAAATTTCATGCTGGTAAAAAATCTGAACCTGATGGATACTATTTGGGCTTTGGTGCTCCCGGGGGCGGTTCCCGTCTTCAACGTGATTCTGCTCATGAACTTTTTCAAGGGGATACCGGATTCCCTGGAGGAGGCAGCCGTCATTGACGGAGCCAATCCCCTGCAGATTTTGTTAAAAGTATTTCTGCCCATGTCCAAAGCGGCGTTGGCAACAATAACGCTGTTCTGCATTGTGAACCACTGGAATGCCTTTTTTGACGGAAAAATATATATTAACTCCCTGGAGAAACTCCCCCTGCAGACTTATATCCAGTCTCTGGTGGTGGACCTGAATCCGGAACAAATGGCTTCCATGACGCCGGAACAGATGAGTGAGCAGATGCAGTTGTCCAGCCTGACGTTCAATTCGGCAAAGGTCGTGGTGTCCATGCTGCCGATCCTGCTTATCTATCCGTTCCTTCAGAAATATTTTGTGACAGGTATCGTCATGGGGGCGGTTAAAGAATGAAGATCGTAACAATTCAGCCTTCGGCCAAACTGTTACTGAAGATCCGTGCCAAAACGGTGAACTGTGTTGACAGCACCGGTGTGAGGGGATATACTTAAAAAAAGAAACGATCCCGTTTTTGGGGTCGTTTCTTTGGTCTGTCAGCTGATGGCGGTAAAGGGGGAACATGTTGGCGTGAAATTTTTACATACTTCGGATTTGCATCTGGGAAAACGGGTGAACGGGTATTCCATGATGGAGGATCAAAGGTATATACTGGCGCAGATTTTGGAGGCCGTGCGCCAAGAAAGCGTGGACGGCGTGATTTTGGCGGGGGACATCTATGACAAGCCGGTTCCGCCCGTGGAGGCCGTGCAGGTGTTCGACGGTTTTCTGGGGACATTGGCAGGGATGGGGGTGTCCGTCTTTTTGGTCAGCGGCAACCATGATTCGGCGGAGCGCCTCTCCTTTGGGGCAGGGCTGATGAAAGGGGAAAAGGTCTATATTTCCCCGGTGTATGGGGGAGAGGTACAAAAGGTCTGCCAGCAGGATGCTTATGGAAAAGTCCATATCTGGCTGCTTCCCTTTTTGAAACCGTCCTTGGTGCGTCATGCGCTGGGGGAGGACGGGATTGTCAGCTATCAGGAGGCGGTTGCCGCAGCAATAGGGCGCATGGAAGTGGATGGGGGACAGCGCAATGTGCTGGTGGCGCATCAATTTGTGACGGGGGCCGTCAGGTGTGAGTCGGAAGAAATTTCGGTGGGCGGCATTGATAACGTGGACGCCTCCGTTTTCGAAGCTTTTGACTATGTGGCGCTGGGACATCTCCATAGTCCCCAGCATGTGGGCAGGGAGACGGTGCGTTATTGTGGCACGCCGCTAAAATATTCCTTTTCGGAGGCAGGGCAGGAAAAGTCAGTGACGGTGACAGAGGTTTTGGAAAAAGGGACGGTGCGTATCCGGCAGATTCCCCTTAAGCCCCTTAGGGACATGCGTAAAATCCGGGGAACTTATCTGGAGGTGACGGCTCTGTCCTTTTATCAGGGAACCGACACGCAGGATTATCTGCAGATTACCCTGACGGATGAGGAGGATGTCCCTGAGGGGATGCAAAAGCTGCGGGTCATTTACCCGAACTTAATGAGGCTGGAGTATGACAAC
>CARDPF010000051.1 GCA_948960675.1 uncultured Eisenbergiella sp. | reverse complement strand
AGGCCTGAAGGAAGAGAAGGCGGTGCCGGACGTTATGCCTGTGCCAAAGGCCGGTGTGGAAGGGCAGGGTGGAAATGGATAAGGTGTCGCTGGTCATGACGACTTTTAACAATATTGCGCACATGCGCCTGACGCTGGAGAGTGTGCGTGCCCAGGACTATCCTTCCATTGAGGTGGTGATCTGGGACGGGGGTTCCACGGACGGGACGCTGGACGTGATAGAGGAATATGCGAAGCTGCCGGACATGGACATTGTGTGGCGGTCGGGGAAGGACGAGGGGCTTTACGATGCCATGAACAAAAGCTACGGACTTTCCACGGGTTCCATCCTCCTTTTTTTCAACGATGTGTTCGCCCGCACGGACGCTGTGCGGCTTTGCGTGGAGGCCATGGGAGACAAAAATTTTGACGGCGTCCATGGGGATCTGGTCTATGCAGAGGGCGATAAGGTCATCCGCAGCTGGAAAATGGGGCAGGGGAATATCCGGCAGGGATGGATGCCGGGGCATCCCACCTTGTTTTTGCGCAGGGAGATTTATGAAAAGTACGGACTGTACAAAACGGATTACAGGGGAGCTGCCGATTACGAGTTTATGGTGCGGATCTTAAAGGACGGGGACGTAAGGCTGGCATATGTGCCAAAGACCCTGGTGCGGATGTTTTACGGCGGGGTCAGCACAAGGGGACTGGGGGGCTATCTGGTTTCTTTGTGGGAAGGACACCGGGCGCTTAGGGAAAACGGGGTACGGGGCGCATTTTGGATAGACATGCGGCGGACGCTGCGGGTGTTGGGGCAGTTTCGGTAAGACGTCCCAAACGGAGGAAGGGAATGAAAGAGATTGCGATTGATTTGCTGTGGCTTCGGCCAAAAAAAGTGGGCGGTACGGAGTTTTACATCCGCAACCTGTTGGACGGGCTGATGCAGTTAAAAGAGCCGTTTCGCTTTGTGCTGGTGACGGCTAAGGATAATGCAGATACCTTTACCCATTACCTTACAGACAAGCGGTTCCGTATGCTGACGGTTCCCATAGAGTCGGAAAAAATCGGCAAAAGGCTGATTTGGCAAAACCTGTTTGAAAACCGCCTGCTGAAAAAAAACGGCCTGCGGCTGTGCTTTTCCCCGGTTTTTTTCCGCCCGTTTTTGAACGGAGGGGTGTCGTGGATGAACACGATCCATGACATTCAGGCGTACCATTATCCCAAGTACCATCCCCTTTATGAGGTGGCCTATTCCTGGCTGTGCTGGTATGCGAACCGCCTGTTTTCCAAAAAGGTGGTGGTGATTTCGGAGTATGTCAAGCAGGATCTGGTGGAACATTTTCATTTCAAGCCGGAAAAAATTGAGGTAATTTACAATCCCGTTGCGGTGGAGGAACCCAAAGAGGATGTGTTTGAGGGGCTTCGCCAGAAGTACGGTGTGGAAAAGGGGGAGTATTATTATACCCTTTCCCAGCTGATTCCCCACAAAAACCTGGTGACGCTGGTGTCGGTGATGGAGAGGGTGTGCAGGGAACATGCCAAACTGCCGCAAAAGCTGTTGATTTCCGGTGTGTCGGGTTTTCAGAGTGATAAATTAAAGGAACTGATACGCGAAAAGCATTTGGAGCAGGCCATTTGTCTTACCGGCTTTGTGGAAAATAGCGAGAAATTCAGTTTGCTCAAAAACTGCAGGGCTTTTCTGTTTCCCAGCGTGTTTGAGGGGTTTGGGATGCCGCCCGTGGAGGCGATGCTTTTGGGGACGCCGGTGATTACCACCAGGTGCACCTGTATCCCGGAGGTGACGCAGAATATGGCCCACTATGTGGAGGATCCGTACCGGGTGGAGGACTGGATCGCGCAGATGAAGAAAAATCCTTCCGGGGAAAATACGCTGGACGCTTCCGTGTATGATAAGGAGCGGATATCCAGACAATATCTGGAATGTATTCTGGATTTTGCAAAGGAGGGCGGCCGGCCGTGAAAGTTTCGGTAATTCTTGTCAATTATAACGGACTGGTCTATAATGATACCTGTATCGCATCCGTCTTGGACAACGGCTGGGCACAGGAACTGCATATTTATGTGGTGGATAACGGTTCCACGGACGGCTCCATGGAAAAGCTTTATAGTAGGTGGGGGGAGCGTCCGGACCTGACCCTGTTGTATATGGGGGAAAACCTTGGATTTGCGGCGGCCAACAATGCAGGGATCCGGCAGGCGCTGCGGGATGGGACGGATTTTGTTTTGCTGCTCAACAATGATACCTGTCTGGAAAAAGGGATGATCGGCGAACTGGTGCGGGCCGTGCAGGTCCATACAGACTGCATTGCGGTGCCAAAGATTTTTTATTTTGACCGCAGGGACACGATCTGGTCGGCGGGCGGGGGCTTTTCAAGGGTAGTGAAAAAGCCGTTCGCCATGGGGGAGAACCAAAAGGATGCGCCGCCATACGATGTGGAAAAGAAATGTGCAAACGGAAACGGCTGCTGCCTGCTGCTTTCCAAGGAGACGGTGGAAAAGGTGGGGTTTTTGGATGAAGCTTTCTTTTTGTACTATGAGGATACGGAGTATTTCATGCGGGCGGGGGAAAAGGGCGTGGAAGTCGTTTATGTCCCGGCCGCGAAATTATACCACAAGGTCAACGGCTCCACCAAGGGCAACGACAATCCTGCCTGCGTGTACTATATCACGAGAAACTGGCTGATGTGCCATAAAAAGCACCTTGGCAGGGGCAATTATATGGTATTTTGGCTGTATTTTATGGCAAACCGGGGCGCATGGACGGCAATCTGGCTGTTGCGGGGAAAGACCGGGCAGGCCAGGGCGGTTTTTGGGGGAATCCGGGATTTTTACAGGGGAAGGACAGGGCGGTATCTTGGGTGAGAAGAAGGGTTGGATGAAGATCGGAATGCTTTATGTGCTGGCGGTGCTTTTGTATACCTTTGCGGTATCCCAAATGACCGTTCCGGTGCATTTGCTATTGGATGAGGATTTATATCTTTCCCTGGCAAAGTCGTTCCACCACACCGGTTCTTTCCAAAAAGGCTACCAATATTTTAGCTACGACTGCGTACTGTATCCCATGCTGCTATCCGTCGCGTATTTCTTTTACAGGCCGGAGACGATTCTTTTTACCCTGCGGCTGCTCAATGTTTTGGTGATGTGCTCCGCCGTTTTCCCGGTTTATCTGCTGGCCAAAAGAATGCTGCCTGTAAAAAAGGCGGTCATGGTCAGCGCCTTTTCCCTTTTCATTCCGGATATGATTGATACCTGCTATCTGATGCAGGAGGTTTTGTTCTACCCGGTGCTGCTATGGTGCTTTTATTTTGTATACCGGGATTTGGAAGAAGGAAGAACCCGTAACCGCTACTGTATGGCGGCTGCGCTGGCCCTTTCCGCCGCCTTTTTTGTGAAAACCAACGGCATTGTTTTGATTGCAGCCTACTGTCTGCTCCTGTTATGGGTGCACCGGAAGGAGAAAAAGCGGGGAATCGGCAAATGCCTGTTTGTGGCGGGGGTTTGGTGTGTGCTCACGGTTCTGGTAAAGGCCGGCGTCTGGTTTGCCAACGGGGGAAACCAGGGGGAAAACCATTATGCCTCCCAGCTTTTGCGGCTTTTGCCCATCCGCAGCGGGACAGTGGTCACGGCAGGCAGCGGCCTGCTCTATTACGCGGTATTTTTTCTGTTGTGTACGGGGATTTTGCCGGTGGTATTCCCTTTTCTATACCGCAAAGGCTTTTCACGGGCCGGGCGGCAGTTTTTGGGATTTTGTTATATGGCTGTTCTTTTGCTGATCGCAGAGACGGTGGTGACGGTGCTTTTGCCGGAGGAGACGGGAAACCTGCTTCCGCTGAAATTTTTATTCCGGTACTTTTTCGGATTTGCGATTCCGCTGTCGGTCTTTTTACTCCAAATCTCCGGCGTGGAATGGCGGGGGAAGCGGATTTTGCTTTTGGCTTATGGGGGAACCGGGCTTTATTGCACCGTTTATTACGGAATCATGAAAAACCATACCCGGATGGCGGTCATGGACTGTCATGTGACGCTGATCTTGGAAAACTTGAATAAATATGTGTTTTGGGGCGCTTCCGCCTGCATTGCCCTGGTGTTTACGGCTATGTCGCTGGCCGTGCTGGTCTTTGCGTTCCGGAAAAAGGATCCTGCGTTTTTGCAGGGAATGTTTTGGAAGGCCACATGGATAGGCGCGCTGGGGCTGTGCGTGGTCAATATGGTGCAGCACCCTTATTACAGCAACCGGATTGTGGACGGGAAAGGCAGGCAGGCCGATTTTATCGCGGTGGCCGGATATTTGGGAAAAGAGGACGTGGAGGTTTATTATGTGAACGACAGCCTGGATGCCAATGCCCTGCTGTACGGGTATCTGTGGCAGGATTACCGCTGGGTTTCGGGAGCGGAAAAGCTGGCGGACCTGCATTCTGGAAAGGACAGCGTGGTGGTGACGGCTGCCGGGCGGTATGCGGACATAGAGGGATATCACCCGGCCGCGCTGGACACGGAGCGGATTACGCTGTGGGTCAGCGACATGGAGGGGGAATAAACCCAGGGGAGCAGTATGAAAAAAGGATATTATGTGCATTTCGGCGGGGGAAAAACCTCCGGGGTCGCAAAAAAAATTGCAATGCAGACCGCAGAGTTTGAAAAATATTTTTCCATGGAAGAGGTGCTGGTCAGGGATGTGGAAAGAAGCCTGCCCAAGCGGTTGATAGGGCTTTTGCCCCAGATGTCCATTGAGCGGGCCTATGGGGAGGCGCTTGCGAGGATTGTAGAGCCGGATTTTTTATATATCCGCCGGGCGGTTGCCGACAAAAAATACGTTTCCTTTCTGCGGGAAATCAAGAGGCGGTATCCAGCCTGCAAAATCATCGTGGAGGTATTTACGTACCCCTATAACCGGGACGATTTCGGGAAGTGGAATACCTGGCCGTTTTATTTTAAGGAGCTTTTGTACCGGGGGCATCTGAAAGAGTCGGTGGACCGCTTTGTCACCTACTCCCGGGACGAGGCAATCTTTGGGGTTGCCTGCATCCGTACCATGAATGGGGTGGACATCGCAGCCATCCGCCCGGTGGAAAAGACACAGCGGGAGCCGGGCGTCATCCATCTGCTGGCGGTGGCCAATTTCCAGCGTCATCACGGGTATGAGCGGATTCTGCAGGGGCTGCATGCATACCGGGGGGAAAGGACGTTTCGGGTACATCTGGTGGGGGAAGGCCCCGAGTATGAAAGATACCGGAGGCTTTCGGAAAAATGGAAGCTTTCGGGGCAGGTGATTTTTTACGGGAAAAAGACGGGGGAGGAATTGGAGCGGCTTTATGAAAGGGCGGACATTGCGCTGGCCTCCTTTGGGATGTATAAGTTGGGGCTGGACAGTATCAGTACCCTGAAAACGTCGGAATATCTGGCCAAGGGACTGCCGATTATTGCCGGATGCCGGGAGCGGGCGCTGGAGGCGGGAGATCCTGCGTATTACAGGCGTTTTCCCAACGATAAAAGCCCGGTGGATATGGCACGGGTGGCGGACTTTTACGACGAATTGTGCAGGCAAAACACCGGTGCGCTGACCGGAAGGATCCGGGCCTTTGCGGAAAGGATGGTTTCCATGGAGGCGGTTTTGGGGCCGGTGGTGACATATATCAAAAGCAGCGCTAAAGACTGATCAGGGAGGCTGCCCTGCCTGCCGCCAACTGATTATGCGCAAAAAAGCGCAGAAATGGAGCAAAGAATGGTAAATGTAATCGGATTGGGCTATATCGGATTGCCCACGGCGTTGATGATGGCCGCCCACGGGGTGGAAGTGGTGGGGACGGATTACAACGCGGCCGTGGTGGACGAGTTGAATCATTCCCGGGTGACGTTTCGGGAGGACGGCCTTTTGGAGTTGTACCGGCAGGCGGTGGAAAAGGGAATCCGCTTTACAACAGAATATCAGCGGGCAGGGATGTATGTGATTTCCGTGCCCACCCCTTACGACGAGTTCAGCAAAAAAGTGGATGCCTCTTACGTGGAGCGGGCGGTGGAGAGCGTTCTTTTGGTCTGTCCGCCAAAAGCGGTGCTGGTGATCGAATCCACCATATCGCCGGGAACCATCGACCGGCATGTCCGCCCCATTGTGGAACGGGCAGACAAAAAGGTGCACCTTGTCCACGCGCCGGAGCGGATTATTCCCGGCAACATGCTTTACGAACTGGAGCACAACAACCGGACCATCGGCTGTGATGACCGGGAGGTGGGGGAAAAGGTGAAGGCGGTCTATGCGTCCTTTTGCAAAAGTGAGATTACGGTGACGGACATCCGCACCGCCGAGATGACGAAGGTGGTGGAGAATACCTACCGGGACATCAATATTGCCTTTGCCAATGAGTTGGCGAAAATCTGCCGGAAGGACGGGCTTAATGTCTACGAGATTATCCGGATTGCCAACAAGCATCCCCGGGTAAATATCCTGACGCCGGGGCCGGGGGTGGGCGGACACTGCATTTCCGTGGATCCCTGGTTTTTGGTGGGGGATTATCCCGGTCTTGCCAACATCATTTTAGCGGCGCGCAAAATCAACGATTCCATGCCGGAATTTGTGCTGGAGCGGGTGTATAATATCTGCAGGGAGAGGAACGTGGACATTTCCCGGGTGGGCTTTTACGGGATGACCTACAAGGAGGATGTGGACGACATCCGGCAGAGTCCCACGCTGCAGCTGATCCACAATATGGAAAAGCACCTGTGCGGGCATTTGGTGAAATTTTACGACCCCTATGTGGAAAAGGATCTGGTTCCCAACCAGTGCCATTCGCTGGACGCCTTTTTGGGGGAGGTGGATTTGGTGGTCATTATGGTGGGACATACACAGATTCGGGAAAATATAGCGAAACTGGAAGGAAAGCTGGTCTTGGATACGAGGAAAGTGGCGGACTGTCCGGGCTGGTACACGTTATGATATGAAAAAGATGTATCTGGTCACAACGGATTACCCCAATTCCGGCCCGGACAGCGTGTTTGTCCTGCCGGAAATCCCGGAACTGGCCAAACGGTTTGACCTGACGGTAATTTGTACGGGCGGCAGGCGGGACTGCGCCCATGTGCGGGAGGGGATTTCCTACGAATATTTTGATTTGCGGCTTACGGCGGCAAAAAAGCTGTACTACATTCTAAAATATCCGTTTCAGAAGCCGTGCCGCAAAGAACTTGCCGTCATTTGGACAAAGCACCGGCGGGAAAAACGGAAAGATTTGTTGGGCAGGCTGCTAAAATCCGTGGAATTTTACGCCTGCGCCGAGGAATTTTACCGGTTCTTTACCATGAAAGCCCCGGACGGCGGCTGTGTGAATGGGCATGCTTGCATGCACAGGCACACAGACATCGGACGGGCAAGCCGGTATAAGCAAGAAGGGCGGCAGCCCGGATTGCGCATACCGGCGTCGGTTGCGGAAGCGCGCCAGCGCGTAGCAACCGGCTTTCATACGTGGTGGCGCGCCAGAAATGAGGCAAGCCGGTATAAGCAAGAGGCCTGCTTCTACACGTTTTGGTGCAATGCATACAGCCTGTCGCTGATTTTGCATAAAAAGGAATATCCCGGGTACCGGCTGTTCACCAGGCTGCACGGGTATGACCTGTATGAGGAGCGCTATTTGTACGGACGCCAGCCGTTTAAGGAAGTGATCAACGACGGGCTGGACAAGCTCTTTTTTGTGGCGCAAAGGCCCATGGACTATTACCTGGAGCACCATCCTAAACTTTGTGCAGACAAAGCGTGCGTGGCCAGGCTGGGGGTATACGGCCTGACCATACGGCCTGACCGGAAGCGCGAAGGGGCGGCGGTGCTGGTGAGCTGCTCCAATGTGATTGCCCTAAAACGGGTGCACCTGATTGTGGAGGCGCTGGCTTTGCTTAGCGAACAAATTTGCTGGGTGCATTTCGGCGACGGGGAGGATTTTGGGAAAGTACGGGAACTTGCCAAGAAAAAGCTGGAAAATAAGGAAAATATTTCGTATAATCTAAGGGGGCGTGTGGCCAATGCAGAGGTCCGCCGGTTTTATGAGGAAAACGGGGCGGATATTTTCCTTACGACTTCCTCCACGGAGGGCTGTCCGGTGTCGGTGATGGAAGCGCTGGCGGCGGGACTTTTGGTGATCGGCACGGCAGTGGGGGAGATCCCTTCCATGATTGCAGATAACGGACGGCTGCTGGGGGAAAACCCGGAGCCCGAAGAAGTGGCGGAGGCAATCCGGTGGGCGCTTGCACTGCCGGAGGAGGAAAAAGCAAAAATGCGCGAAAGTTCCCGGCAGCTGTGGGAAAACTTTTATGATGCCAAGAAGAATGCCCCGCTGGTGGCGGAGGCGGCGATGGACAGGTAGGAGCGGGAAACGTGACGGAACTGGATTTTTTATTTGTTTATGAGCATAAGGTGCGGGAACTGGAAAACCTGTGCCTGATGAAATACGAACTGGACCGCAGGGGATACCGGACAAAGATTGTCTATATCGACGATGCCCAAAACGCCCTGGCGGTAAAACCGGTCTATCACGCCAAAGTGCTGTGCACCATGGCGTGCTATAACAACCACACCCTGCAGTGGCACGCGAAGGATTTTGTGGCCTTTGACAAGGTAATTGACCTGCAGTGGGAAAATATTGTCTATCCCAAGGACGAGGCCCGGGAGGGGGCGTTTAAAAACTATACCGAAATCGGGAAGGATGTGGCGCGGGTTTCCTGGGGAAAACAGAACGAAAAGCGTCTTTTGGAGGCCGCCCATATGGACAGGCGCAAGGTCAAGCTCACGGGACATGTGGGCATGGATTTTCTGCGTAAGCCCTTGAGCCGGTACTATCTGTCCCGGGAAGAACTGTTTGCCAAATATGGGATTCCCACGGATAAAAAGGTAATTTTGTTTGCATCCCCGTATTTTGGGGACAATCTGGAGGAAGCCTATATACAGGACATGTGCAGGCGCTTTGGCGATAACTGGACGGACTATTATAGGTTTATGTGCGAGTCCCAGCGCGTGGTGCTTGGGTGGATGGAGAGGATTTGCAGACAGCACCCGGAATATTTTGTGATTTTCAGGCCCCATCCGGGACATCCCAGCGTCATGGCCAAAAAGCTGGAGGAGGCCTGTGGCAATTTCCGGATTATTGCGGGGGAATCGGTGAAGCAATGGATTGTGACCTGCGATAAGGTTTATACGGGAAACAGTTCCGTGGTGGTGGAAGCGTTTTTTGCCCGGAAAATGTGCCAGCTTTTGTTCCCGCTGCCGGTGACGCAAGGGTTTGAACTCAAACTGATCTCGGATTCCAAAAAGCTGACAACTTTTGAGCAGTTTGCCGCTTCAGTATCGGCTAAAGAGGAGGAATTTCCCACCCCCAAAGAGAGTATTGAGGAGATTTACCTGATCGACTGGGAGACGCCCAATTATATCAAGTTTGCGGATATGGCGGAGGAGGTTTTGCGGGACGACTATTATACGCTTTCCCGCAAGCAGAGAACCGGTTTCCACGGCTATGGCGCATCAACCCGCATCATGAAAGCGCTGTGCCGGGTGGACGCCTTTTACGGACTTTACCAAAGGCTTTTGGAAAATGAAAAGCTGCAGTGGGGCTTTTTGGTTTCCCAAAGAAAGCTGCGGGGGCAGGTGTATGAGATTGAGAAGGCCCATGCCCATGAATTGACCAGCGAGCAGGAAATACAGGAGATCATAGGTAAAATCAGCCGCGCGCTGCGTGGCGGTTCCTGATTTTGTATGCATAGACACAGAGCGTTTCAGACAAAGAAAACGGAGGAAAAGAACATGAGCAATACGATTACGGCCATTGTACCGGTAAAAGGAAACAGCACCAGGCTTCCCAACAAAAACATCCTGCCCTTTGGCGATTCCAACCTGCTGACCCATAAGCTGGAACAGCTCAAGCAGGTGAAGGGCATTACGGAAATTGTCGTCTCTTCCGATTCCGACCAGATGCTGGAGATGGCAAGGCAGGCGGGCGTGACTGCGATGAAGCGTCCCGAAAAATATGCCAACGAATCCGTACCCTTCGGCATGTTTTTGGAATATATCTGTGGCGTTGTGCCAAACGACCATATTATGTGGGCCTGCGCCACTTCCCCGTTGGTGGAGCCTTATCTGTATGAGAAGGCCATCCGGACGTATTTTGAAAAGCTGGAGGAGGGGTATGATTCCCTCATTACCTGTGCGCCTTACCAGACGTATCTCATGGATGAGAACGGCCCCTTAAACTTTAAAATGGGACTGGAGCATAAGAATTCCGAACAGCTGCCCATGCTCTATCATTTTACCAACGGCATCAATCTGGCGCCGAAGGATAAGATTGTGGAGTGGCATTATAATTATGGGCCAAAGGCGTACCGTCTGCTGGTGAATAAGCGGGAGGCGGCGGATATCGACGATGTGTACGATTATGAAATCGCCAGGGCGCTGTATGCGATGAAGGATCCGAAGCCCACGGTTTAACCGGTTTGGAGGGTTCTGCGTAGCGGCGCACAAGGAAAGGTAGAATATGGCTAAGATTCATTTGCTGGACTGTACGTTGCGGGACGGCGGGTATATCAATGACTGGGATTTTGGGTACGACACCATAAAGAGCATCTTAAATAAGCTGGTAGCATCCCAGGTGGAATTTGCGGAGATCGGTTTTCTGCGCAACTGCGAATATGACCGGAATAAGAGCGTTTTTAATAACTGCGGGGAGATGAAGGCCATATTACCGGCAGAGCGGGGCAATACCAGATTCAGTGCGATGGCCCTGCACAATACCTATGACGTGGACAAGCTGGAGCCCTACGACGGGGAAACGGTGGAACTGATCCGTGTCACCTTCCACGATTACGATATCGGGGAGGGGCTTGCGTTTATCCAAAAAGTCAAGGAAAAGGGCTATAAGGTGGCCTGCAATCCCATCAATATCATGGGATATTCCGATGCGCAGATTTTGGAACTGTTGGAAAGGGTGAATGGGATCCAGCCCTACGCGTTTTCGATTGTGGATACATTCGGTTCCATGATGAAAGGGGATTTGCTGCGGATTTACTCCATGGTGGAGCACAATCTGGACAAGTCCATTGTGATCGGCCTGCACCTGCATGAAAACCTGGCGCTGGCCTATTCGCTGGCGCAGGAGTATATCGGTATCTGTGCCACCGGCAGGGAAAGCATTATAGATGCGTCCATGCTGGGGATGGGGCGTGTGCCGGGCAATCTCTGCATGGAACTGATCATGGATTATATGAATAAGACGCAGGGATGCAGCTACAATGTCAATCCGGTGCTGGACGGAATCGACGACCACATCGTGCAATTAAAGCAGATTGAGCCCTGGGGTTATAATATCGCCTATGCGTTGTCGGCAAAATACAATCTGCACCGCAATTATTCCGAGTTTTTGCTGGATACCGGAAGGCTGCGGGCAAAGCAGATCAACCAGATCCTCTCCCGGATTGCACCGCATAAGAAAACCGCTTTTGATAAAGCCTATATTGAAAAGCTGTATCTGGAATTTCAGGGGGTGCAGGTGGACGACGCGGCCCTGCTGGAGCGTCTGGGACTGCAGGTTGCCGGGCGGCAGGTGCTGGTCATTGCGCCGGGGGCGAGTATTTTGGCACATAAGCAGACAATTGATGCATTTAGGGGAAAGGAAGAACCAATCGTTTTTTCCGCCAATTTTGTGCCGCAGGATTTTGCGGTGGATTACGCCTTTTTTTCCAATGCCAGAAGGTATGAGTCCAACCGGGAGAAAATAGAGGCCGGGCGGACGGTGGTCACTTCCAACCTCCTGAATATGGACTGCGAAACCCCAAACGTGGTGAATTATGCCGAGTTGAGTTTTAGCGAGAAGGGAATCTGTGACAACTGTGTGATCATGCTGCTGCGTCTGCTGTATAAGGTCGGGGCTGCCAAGGTATATCTGGCGGGCTTTGACGGGTATGGGGAGAATCAAACCAACTATGTGAGCGCGCATATGGCAAGTTTGCATACGAAGGGGGAAGAGGAGAACAGCAGAATCCGGAAGTTTGTGGGGGATTTGCGCACGTTTATGCAGCTGGAGTTTTTGACGCCGTCGCGGTATGATCTTGTGTAGCCGGTAATAATAGCGCGACAAGCCTAAACGGTTACAACCGGTATCCGTATCTAGGGAGGAATATCCATTATGGTCAGTAAGAATGCCAAGATTTATGAGGGAGCCGTTGTTGAGGATGGGGCAATTATTCATGATTTTGCGGTGATTTATCCCGATACGCTTATTAAAGCCGGGGCGGAGATATTTGAACATTGTACGGTGGGAAGGCCGCCAAAAGCCCCGGGATGTACTTCGAGGAGAATAGGAACCGTTTTTAAACAGACGGTTATCGGCGAAAATAGTATATTGAGTCCGGGGTGTACGGTATATGCCGGCGTTGTAATCGGTCATAATACGCTATTGGGAGATAATTGTTCTATCCGGGAAGAATGCAAAATCGGAAATTATTGTATTGTCAGCCGTAATGTTACGGTTAATTATAATACGGTAATTGGAGACCGCACGAAAATTATGGATAATTCCCATATTACGGGAAATGCGGTCATTGAAGAAGATGTATTTATCAGCGTATTGGTAGCCACTACCAATGATAATACCATGGGACGGGAAGCCTATGATGAGGAGCATGTAGGAGGCCCCCATATTAAAAGGAATACCACTGTAGGGGCGGCAGCGAATATTTTGCCGAATGTTGTCATCGGGGAAAATTGTATTGTGGGGGCGGGGGCCTTGGTCACAAAAGACGTGGAGGATGGAAAGGTGGTAATGGGGATACCGGCGAGGGTAGTCCGGAATGTAGAGTAAAGGACGGGCATCAAATTTGGATTATTATGTTGGGCAATATGCGGATTTACAGAAAACAGTTTTAGAAGCGGATATCGGGAATTTTGCCGAAGTGAGCGGGGATTTTAATCCCCTCCATATGGACGAAGGGGAAGCGGAAAAATCCATATTTGGGAGACGGATTGCGCACGGCTTTTTGGTGGGTTCTTTGATATCGACGGTTATCGGCACAAAAATGCCGGGGCCGGGAACCATTTATATGTCCCAGACAATGGAATTTAAGGCGCCGGTTTATATCGGCGATACCATACGGGCAGAAGTTACCATTGTGGAGATCATAAACCGAAAAAAGGCCAGATTGCAAACGGTGGTTTTCAATCAAAATGATGTATGTGTCATTTGTGGGGAGGCTACGGTCAAACTGCCTAAGTGAGGGGAAGCTTTAACGGGCGGATGCCGTAACAGGGCAGGCTTGTCTGGCTGCTGCAAATGTGGGGATACGAGATGGGAAATAAGGAAGAAAAGATCCGGTATATTGTGATCGACGTGGACGGCACCATGACGGATGCGGGCATTTACTATGACGAGCATGGCAACGAAACCAAGAAATTCTGCACCAGGGATGCGGCCGGTTTTTTTGCAGCGCATGCTGTCGGAATGAAGACCATGGTGCTCACCGGACGGGAATGTCAGGCGACAACCAGAAGAATGCAGGAAATGCGGGTGGACTATCTGGTGCAGAACCAGAAGGACAAGATGCATTATCTTTTGCAGTTTATAAAGGAGCAGCAGACAGGCTGGGAGGAAATCGCTTATCTGGGGGACGATTTGAATGATCTGGCCGGTATGCGGATGGCCGGGTTTGCGGGCTGCCCTGCGGATGCCTGTGAGGAAGTCAAGGCCGCCTGCGATTATGTGTCTTTGGCCAAGGGAGGCTGCGGGGCCGTGCGGGATATCATTTCCCATCTGCTAAAGCGCAGGGGGGAATGGGAGGCGGCCGTCGAAAAGGTATATGGGAGCGGCATATGAAAGAACGGATGAACGTCTATCTGACTACCGGGAAAAGAAACCTTTTTTACTGCTATCCGGCGATCCACTCTTTTTTTAAAGAGAACCAGAATTCCCAGGTATGGCTGTATCTGGTGTCGGAGGATTTGGAGGAGGCGGACATTTTCAGGGAACAGGC
>CARDPF010000050.1 GCA_948960675.1 uncultured Eisenbergiella sp. | reverse complement strand
CATCCCCAGACTACCGGCACGCCGTCCGGGCGCATGGCTAAACTTAATGACATTGGTTCACGGCCAACATCATGACATTGTTGTTTGCAATGTTACCTAAGCCGTAATGATTTCCATGAATTTCACGGTTTTTTTATTGATTTATTTGTCGCGAATGTCTATAATGGGAGAAGTTAGTGTAAAAATCATATGCGGGCAGATTGCGTGAGCAAACCGGAAGTTAAGTGGTGGCGTGCCAGCAATGGCGGATGCCGTAACGGGGCAGACCTGTTTGGGCTGTTACGGTTTTTATAAGGAAAGGTTAGTTGGATGAATAACAATATGGACTCTTATAACCCAGGCCCGGGAGGCGGTCCGGGAAGCGGGCAGGGCGGCCCCCAGGGCCCGGGGCAGGGTGATCCCAGAAAGACCAGCCTGATTTTGCTGGCGGTGGCGGCGCTGGTGACTTTGGTCAGCATGAGCTTTTTCATGCGGATGCTTGGCAATGCGACGAATGAAGAGGTTTCCTTTGACGAGTTCAAGCAGATGGTGGAGGATGGAAAGGCGGAAGAGGTCACCTACGACGACAGTCAGGTCTATTTAAAACCCAAGGAGACGGGCGGGAAAGGCATCCTGGGAAACATGCCTGCCATGACGTATTATGCGGGTAAGGGCGTTTCGGACGACAAGTTAGAGGAATTCCTTGCACAAAACAAGGCGGCGGGAAAGCTGGAAAAATACGGAAAGAACATTCCGGACAACTCAGGCTATCTGATTTCCCTGCTGCTGACGTATGTCCTGCCCATTGTGCTGATGGTGTTTTTCCTAAGCTTCCTGTTCAAGCGGATGGGAGGCAGCGGAGGTCCCATGGGGGTGGGAAAATCCAATGCAAAGGTCTATGTGCAAAAGGAGACGGGCGTCACCTTCAAGGATGTGGCAGGGGAGGACGAGGCAAAGGAGTCTTTGCAGGAGGTAGTGGATTTTTTACACAACCCGCAGAAATATGTAAAGATTGGTGCGAAGCTGCCAAAGGGGGCACTTTTGGTCGGCCCGCCCGGAACCGGTAAGACCCTGCTTGCCAAAGCGGTTGCGGGGGAGGCAAAGGTACCCTTCTTTTCCCTGACGGGGTCGGACTTTATTGAACTGTATGTGGGTGTGGGAGCATCCCGGGTGCGTGATTTATTCAAGGAAGCCAACAAAAATGCGCCCTGTATCATATTTATCGACGAGATCGACGCCATCGGCAGAAGCCGTGATTCCAAATACGGGGGAGGCAACGAGGAGCGGGAGCAGACGCTGAACCAGCTGCTTTCCGAAATGGACGGCTTTGACACCTCCAAGGGCATTTTGGTGATCGGCGCCACTAACCGGCCGGAGATTTTGGATAAGGCGCTTTTGCGTCCCGGCCGTTTTGACAGGCGCATCATTGTGGATAAGCCCGACCTCAAGGGCCGCGTGGATATTTTAAAGGTGCATGCCAAGGACGTGAAGATGGACGAGACGGTGGATTTTGACGCCATCGCGCTTGCGACCAGCGGGGCGGCGGGTTCAGACCTTGCCAATATGATCAACGAGGCGGCGATCAACGCGGTCAAGGAGGGCAGGGAATACGTCTGCCAGCGGGATCTGTTTGAGGCCGTGGAACAGGTATTGGTAGGAAAAGAGAAAAAAGACCGGATTATGAGTGCGGAAGAGCGCAGGATTGTCTCTTACCATGAGGTGGGGCATGCCCTCATCTCGGCGCTGCAGAAAAATTCCGAACCGGTGCAGAAAATCACGATCGTGCCCAGGACGATGGGAGCCCTCGGGTATGTAATGCATGTGCCTGAGGAGGAAAAATTTTTAAACACACAGGCGGAGATTCATGATATGCTGGTGGGCTGTCTGGGGGGCCGTGCGGCGGAGGAACTTGTATTTGACACGGTGACGACGGGGGCGGCCAACGATATCGAAAAGGCGACCAATCTGGCGCGTTCCATGGTAACGCGCTACGGTATGAGTGAGAAATTCGGGCTGATTGGGCTGGAATCCGTGGAGAGCCAGTATCTGGACGGACGGACGGTACTGAACTGTTCTGATATCACTGCGGCCCAAATTGATCAGGAAGTCATGCGCATTTTGAAGGAATGTTACCGGCAGGCGCTGGAACTGTTGGAGAAGAACCGGGACGTCATGGATAAACTGGCGGATTTCCTGATTGAAAAAGAAACCATCACCGGCAAGGAGTTTATGAGAATTTACCGGGAAATCAAGGGATTGCCGGAGCCGGAGGAGAAGGAAGGACAGGAGGAAGCTTCCCAAGGCGTTGTGGAAAAGCCCGGACAGGAGGCTGCCGAAGGGGGCAAATGCAGTCCAAAGAATCAGCAGCGCACCGTTGCCGGTCAGGTGATTGAAGAAACGCAGGAGGATGGCAAGGAGGAAGATAAGCATTGGACACCGCCTGCGCCGGGGCCGGAAGCACAATACCAGGGACCGGTGGGAAGGTTTTCCGGGGCGCCCATGGAGGATCAGGAGAATAAGTGATAGGGGAACCAAAACCGGAGCATGCTTTTGGGGCGGGAAAAGCGCGCCAAAAGTATGCTTTTTTATGCGTACTCGCGCCAGGGAAAAAGTTGCCTGACGGCAACCGCGCTCGACGCGGTGTGTGCGCAAAGCGCACACTCTTTTATTCCCGCGGGCAATGAGTCAAGCGGATGTGAAGCATCCATTTGACGAATGCAGCGAGGGTCAATAGCCCGCAGCTTTGCTGCGCTGCAAGTTTGATGCCCCGTCAGCTTGCTGCGGGGTTTTTGACTGGGACATACGGGAAGAAAGGTTCTGGTAAAGGATGGGGGTCGAGATGTTTCTGATAGAAGAGGAATTGAAAAAGCTGCCGGAAAAGCCGGGCGTTTATATTATGCACGACGCCGTGGACAATATTATTTACGTGGGAAAGGCGATACGCCTCCGCAGCCGCGTGCGCTCCTATTTCCGGGAAAAAATCAACCGGGGGCCCCAGATCGAGAAAATGGTGACGCAGATTGCCCGGTTTGAGTATATCGTGACGGATTCCGAACTGGAGGCGCTGGTTCTGGAAAATAACCTGATCAAGGAACATAATCCAAAATACAATACGCTTTTGAAGGATGACAAAACCTATCCCTATATCAAAGTGACGGTGGGGGAGCCATACCCGAAGGTGCTGTTCTCCCGCCTTATGAAGAAGGACAAGTCCCGGTATTTTGGCCCCTTCACTTCTGCGGCTGCAGTCAAGGATACCATTGAACTGCTGAATAAGCTGTTTAAGCTGCGCACCTGTAACCGGGTATTGCCAAGGGACTGCGGATTGGAGAGGCCCTGCTTAAACTACCACATCGGACAGTGCCTTGCGCCCTGTCAGGATTTTGTCAGCAGGGAGGAGTACCGCAGCCACGTGGACAAAGCGCTGGAGTTTTTGAACGGCAATTACGGCATGATTTTGGATGAACTGCAAAATAAGATGCAGGAGGCGGCAGAAAACCTGGAATTCGAGGAGGCGGCCCGTTACAGGGATCTGTTTAACAGCGTGAAATCCGTCGCACAGAAACAAAAAATAACGGACAGCGACGGGGAGGATAAGGACATCATCGCCCTGGACAAGGACGGCAGCGAGGCCGTGGTACAGGTATTTTTCGTCCGGGGCGGGAGGCTGATCGGGCGGGAACATTTTTATATGACCCATGTGGAGGATTCGGAAAAGCCGCAGATTTTGCTGGATTTTGTGAAACAGTTTTATGCGGGGACGCCCTTTGTGCCAAGGGAACTGATTTTGCAAAAGGAGATTGAGGATATTCCGGTTCTGGAGGAATGGCTGACGGCCAGGCGGGGCGGCAGGGTGTACATCCGGGTTCCCAAAAAGGGACAGAAGGAAAAGCTGGTGGAGCTCGCGGAAAAAAACGCCCGTCTCGTGCTGGAAAAAGACCGGGAACGGATCCAGAGGGAGGAGGCGCGCACCGTGGGGGCGGTGCGGGAACTTGCACAGATATTGGGAATTCCGGTATTAAACCGTATGGAGGCTTTTGACATTTCCAATATCAGCGGATTTGAAAACGTGGGTTCCATGGTGGTTTATGAAAAAGGAAAGCCCAAAAGGAGCGATTACCGCAAATTCCGGATTAAAACCGTGGCGGGGCCGGACGATTATGCCTGTATGCGGGAGGTGCTTTCCCGCAGGTTCCTGCACGGACTGGAGGAAGCAAAGGAGCGCAAGAGCAGGCAGCTTACGCAGGAGTACGGCAGCTTTACCAAGTTCCCGGATTTGCTGCTGATGGACGGCGGAAGGGGACAGGTAAACATTGCCCGCGAGGTGCTTTCACAGCTGCGGCTGGATATTCCGGTCTGCGGAATGGTGAAGGATGACAGTCACCGGACGAGGGGACTGTATTACCACAATGAAGAGATTCCCATTGACAAAAATTCCGAAAGCTTCAAACTCATCACGAGAGTGCAGGATGAGGCCCACCGTTTTGCCATTGAGTATCACCGTTCCCTGCGCAGCAAAGACCAGGTAAAGAGCATTTTGGATGAAATCCCGGGGGTGGGGCCGGCCAGGCGCAAGCTTTTGATGCGCAGCTTTGTCTCTATTGACGAGGTGCGCAATGCTTCGGTGGAGGAATTATCTTTACAGGGGGAGATTCCTATGCATGTGGCGCAGGATATTTATGATTTCTTCCGCCAAAAACAGGAGGGCGTGGACAAACCGGGGTCTGATATGATAAAATAGGAAGCAGTACCGGATTGTTACGGGTAGTGAGGAGGAAAAAGGGGTATGGCAAGCATTAGTTTGACTAAAATCATCGAAAAAATGAAGCTGGAGAATCTTACGCCGGAGATTGACGTGGGCGCGATCCGGATCATGCAGCCGGATATCAACAGGCCGGCCCTGCAGCTGTCAGGGTATTTTGACCATTTTCCGGCGACCAGGCTTCAGATTATCGGTTTTGTGGAGTATTCTTATATCGGCAGCCTTTCGGAGGAGCAGGAACGAAAGGTGCTGGAGGATTTGCTCTCTTATCCGATTCCTTGTATGGTATTTTGCAGGGATTTGCATCCGGACGAGCTTTTCCGGCAAATTGCCATTGAAAAAGGAGTCCCCCTTTTGATTACCAAAAAAGCGACCAGCGCTTTTTCGGCGGAGATTATCCGCTGGCTGAATGTGGAACTGGCTCCCTGCATTTCCGTGCACGGAGTATTGGTGGACTGTTACGGGGAAGGTGTGCTGATTACGGGGGAGAGCGGCATCGGAAAGTCTGAGGCGGCCCTGGAACTGATTAAGAGGGGACACCGTCTGGTGACGGATGATGTGGTGGAGATTCGGAAGGTCAGCGACGATACGCTGGTCGGCAGGGCGCCGGATATCACCAAGAATTTCATTGAACTTAGGGGTATCGGCATTGTAGATGTGAAATCCCTGTTCGGCGCGTCCTGTGTGAAGGAGACCCAGAGCATTGATCTGGTAATACGGCTGGAGGATTGGGATAAGGACAAGGAATACGACCGGCTTGGGTTGGAGGAAGAGTATACGGAATATCTGGGCAACAAAGTGGTGTGCCATAATATTCCCATCCGTCCGGGACGGAATTTGGCGATTATCTGCGAATCCGCAGCGGTAAACCATCGGCAGAAAAAGATGGGATATAATGCGGCGCAGGAGTTATATACCCGTGTGCAGAATTCTTTGGCACGCCGGCGGGAGACGGAAGAATAGCGGGAGCAAACCGCCGCTGCCAGGCCACGGTTTGTGGAATGCTTTGCAATACCCTTAAATGATCTATGCTACAGCAATTTCCTATAAGAGAAAACGGAGGGATACGGAAAATGAGCAAGTACTGTTTTGGAGTGGATGTAGGGGGAACCACGGTAAAGCTGGGACTTTTTAACAAGGACGGCGATCTGCTGGAAAAATGGGAGATTCCCACCGTGACGCAGGATGACGGAAAACGGATCCTTCCGGACATCGCGCAGAGCATCTTAAAAGTGATGGAAGGACGGGGCATGCAGCGGGATGAGGTGGAAGGCGTCGGAATCGGCGTACCAGGACCCGTTGACGGCGGCGGGACGGTGCACGGGGCGGTGAACCTGGGCTGGGGAACGTTCAGCATTAAGCAGGAAATGCAGACCATGCTCAATATGCCGGTGGAGGCAGGCAATGATGCCAATGTGGCAGCCCTTGGAGAGGTATGGCAGGGAGGTGCGCGCGGATACAAGGACGTGGTGATGGTGACGCTGGGTACAGGGGTAGGCGGCGGTATCGTGATGGAGGGAAGTATCCTTCCGGGTTCTGTTGGTGCTGCCGGGGAGATCGGCCATTTCCATGTAAACGATGACGAGCAGGAAGCCTGCAATTGTGGAAACCATGGCTGTCTGGAGCAATATGTATCGGCCACCGGCGTGGTCCGGCTGGCAAAGAGGAGGCTGGCGGACGAAAAGGCGCAGAGCACATTGCGCGGCACGCAGGTGACGGCCAAGGATGTGTGGGATGCGGTCAAGGAGGGCGATTTGCTCGCATTGGAGGTTGCCGAGGAGTTCGGCAGATATCTGGGCACGGCGTTGGCATGTGTGGCGTGCGTGGTGAATCCGGAGGTATTTGTGATCGGCGGAGGCGTTTCCAAGGCGGGCGACATCCTGATTGATTATATTCAGAAAAATTTCCAGAAAAATACGTTTGTAGGGTGCAGGGGCGCGTTGTTTACCCTGGCGCAGCTAGGCAATGATGCGGGTATTTACGGCGCGGCGAAGATGGTTCTGGGATAAGCGGTGAAGCGGTCGGCGGATTGTGGATGGCTTTTGCCAAAGGGCAGGGCGGCATAATCCGCCGTCAGCCTGCATAGGATGAAGTGGCGGCGGGGGCCTGTCTTTTGGCCTGCAGCCACCGGGAGCCAACAACCCAGCAGCAATAAAAAGGTAGGGCCAGGTGAGGGAACGTGAGCAGAGCGTTGAAGGATTTTTTTGATACGGTTCTGCCGGAGGATCATGTCCGGATGGAGGAGCCGATGGATCGGCATACGACCTTCCGGGTCGGAGGGCCGGCGGAATGTTTTGTCACAGTGGATACAAGGGGGCAGCTTGCAAAAGTGCTGGCCTATCTGCAAAATACGGAGCGGGATTTTTTTATTCTTGGCAACGGCAGCAACCTTTTGGTATCGGACCGGGGCTATCGCGGCGTAGTCGTTTCCCTGGGGAAGGAGTTTCGGCAGATTTGCGTAAAGGACGGCGGGATGTCCGTGGGGGCGGGCGTGTCGCTTGCGCAGGCGGCAAAAGCGGCCATGCAGGCAGGCCTTTCAGGGCTTGAGTTCGCCGCCGGCATTCCGGGGACGATGGGCGGCGCGGTGCGGATGAATGCGGGCGCATACGGAGGGGAAATGGCGCAGGTGGCGGAAGCGGTGGAGGTCATGGCAGCGGACGGGGAGATTTTGCTTTTGGACAACGAAACCATGGAATTCGGATACCGCGTCAGCGCGATCAAAAGCAGGCCATACGTGGTGCTGGGGGTGGACTTAAAGCTGGATCCTGCAAAGACGGAGGATATTGCCGGGCGGATGCAGGAACTGGCGCAGCGGCGCAGGGAAAAGCAGCCGCTGGAATATCCCAGCGCCGGGAGTACGTTCAAACGTCCGGAGGGGCTGTTTGCGGGCAAGCTGATCATGGAAGCGGGGCTGCGCGGAAAAAGCTGCGGCGGCGCACAGGTTTCGGAGAAACACTGCGGTTTCATCATCAACAAAGACCATGCCACGGCATCGGATGTGGCATGCCTGATTCGGGAAACCATAAGTACGGTAGAAGATAAATTCGGAGTTACACTCGAGCCGGAAGTGATTTTTTTAGGGGACTTTCAAGGATGAGATTTGTGATCGTGACGGGCATGAGCGGCGGCGGTAAGAGTACTGCCATGCGTCTTTTGGAGGATATCGGATTTTATTGCGTGGACAATCTTCCGGTGCCGCTCATTGACAAATTTATGGAACTTTTTACAACTTCCAACACGGAAATTTCCAAGGTTGCGCTGGGGATAGACGTGCGCACCGACCAATCCTTTGCACAGGCGGGGAAAATCCTGCGCACGATGCGGCAGAACGGGTTGGTTTTCGAAGTGGTTTTTATGGACGCTTCCGATGTAGTGCTGTTAAAGCGTTATAAGGAAAGCAGGCGGATGCATCCTTTGTGCACGCTGGAGCACAGCCGTGTGGAGGACGGGATTGCAAGGGAACGCCGTGTACTGGAACGGATTAAAAAGGATGCGGACTATGTGATTGATACGTCCAAACTTTTGACCAGGGAGTTAAAAGGGGAACTGGAACGGATTTTTGTAAAAAACGAGGAATATAACAGTCTGATAATCAACATACTTTCTTTTGGATTCAAACATGGGATTCCGGCGGATGCAGATTTGGTGTTTGACGTGCGGTTTCTGCCGAACCCGTTTTATCTGGATGAACTCAAGTACCTTACCGGAAATGACCGGGGTGTGCAGGAGTATGTGATGGGATTTGCGGAAGCCGGGATTTTTCTGGACAAGCTTACGGATATGCTGCGGTTTCTGATCCCAAATTATATGCAAGAGGGAAAACACCAGCTTGTGGTTGCCATCGGCTGTACCGGGGGAAAACACCGGAGCGTCACGCTGGCAAACGAGCTTTACAAAAAAATCAGGGAACAGGATGCCGGTTGCAGTGTGACCCTGGGGCACAGGGATTTGTTGGGACGGTAAAGGATATGTCATTTTCGGCAAGTGTAAAGGAAGAACTGTATAAGCATACCGGGATGGCAAGGCATTGCCAGCTGGCGGAACTGGCATCAATTTTACATTTTTGCGGCAGCATCGGCAGTACGGAAAGCGGCAATTTTTTACAAATAAGGGCCGAAAATGTGCTTGCAGTAAGAAAATGCTTTACAATACTGCGGAAAACGTTTAATATGAGTGAGGATACGCAGGTGTGTCAGGAAGGACAGACGGGAGCCTGGTCCTTACTTGTTTTGGAACAGGGGCTTGTGGAAAAAATTCTGCAGGGAATTAAGTTTCTGGATGCCGGCGGCAGCTTCCGCAAAAACGGGGAAGGCGCTGTGTGCAGTCTGCGTGAGCCGGTAAACCGGATGATGGTAAAGAATGCCTGTTGTCAGAGGGCTTTTCTGCGGGGCGCTTTTGTGTGCGCCGGCTCCATGAGTGATCCGGAAAAAGGGTATCATCTGGAGATTGTCTGCGGCAACGAACGGCAGGCGGAACAGATCCGGGAATTGCTGGCCGGGTTTGGGATTGAAGGCCGGATTGTGCTGCGGAAGAAATATTTTGTCGTCTACGTGAAGGAAGGGGCCGGCATTTCAGATTTTTTAAATGTGACGGAAGCGCATGTGGCGTTAATGGAGTTTGAAAATTCCAGGATTGTCAGGGAAGTGCGTAATACCGTTAACCGGCGGGTGAATTGCGAAACCGCCAACATTTCCAAGACGGTGACGGCGGCCGCCAGACAGACGGAGGCGATTCTCTTTTTAAAGGAAAAACACGGGTTCGGGAATTTGCCCGAGAGTCTGCGCCAGATGGCCGAAGTGCGGCTTGAGCACCCTGATGCGCCCCTGCAGGAGTTGGGGGGGTATCTGGATCCGCCCGTGGGAAAATCGGGAGTAAACCATCGTTTGCGTAAATTGTGTGAATTGGCGGATGGCATGAGGTTATAAAAGGAGGAGAATTATGAAACAAAAGGCTGTGACAATTAAGCTGGAGCAAGGGTTTGAGGCGAGACCGGTGGCGATGCTTGTGCAGGTGGCGAGCAAGCACAGCAGTTCCGTGTATCTGCAGGCGGAAGGGAAAAAGGTGAACGCGAAAAGTATCATGGGGATGATGAGCCTCGGCCTTGACAGCGGGGAGATGGTAACGGTGATCGCGGACGGCCCGGATGAGGAGGAAGCAGTTGCCGATATGGCGGATTATCTTTGCGGGGGAAATTAAGATTTGTGTTTGAGGGGCATTATGGAGACATAATGTCTCTCTTTATCTTATAGGAAATTGCGGCAGCGGCCATTGAATTAGGAAAGGGCAAGTGAATGGAAAAGAAGCGGTTACTGTTTATCTATAACCCCAAGGCGGGAAAGGGACAGATACGGGGGAATCTGCTTGACATTCTGGATATTTTTGTCAAGGCCGGATATGAGGTGACGGTGCATCCCACACAATATGCCGGGGATGCGGTAGAGGTTGCAAAGCGGGAGACGCCCAAGTATGAGTTTATTGCGTGCAGCGGCGGGGACGGCACGCTGGACGAGGTGGTTGCCGGAATGGCCAAGAGCGGCTGCAGGCGTCCGGTAGGTTATATTCCGGCGGGCAGTACGAACGATTTTGCAAATAGCCTGGGGCTTCCCAAAAACATGAAAGCTGCTGCAGACGTTGCAGTCAACGGAAATCTCTTTGCCTGCGATATCGGTTCTTTTAACGAAAAAACGTTTGTTTATGTGGCGGCCTTTGGGCTGTTTACGGAGGTATCCTACGAGACCAGCCAGGAGGTTAAAAATGTGCTGGGACATATGGCCTACATTCTGGAGGGGGTAAAAAAACTGACGTCGGTTCAGTCCTACCATATGAAAATCACGACGCAGGATACGGTGATAGAAGGCGATTTCCTCTATGGCATGGTGACGAACTCCGTGTCCATCGGCGGGTTTAAGGGCATTACGGGAAAGTTCGTGGATTTGAGCGATGGCGTTTTTGAGGTGACGCTGATCAAAAACCCACAGAATCTGGACGAACTCAACCAGATTGTGGCTGCCCTTGCCATCCGCGATATTGATACGGAGCAAATGTACTGTTTTAAAACTTCTTACTTAAAGTTTGAGATGTTAGAGGAGGTGGCCTGGACGTTGGACGGGGAGTTTGGCGGCAGGCACACGCAGGCCGTCATCCAAAACCACAAACAGGCCCTGGAAATCATGACGCAGTGAGTAGGGCGTTGATGATTTAACTAAGTGACATTGGCCGTGAATAGTAACGATATTTGGTAACAGTGAAGCCACAGGCTGAACTGTTACGATATTTGCAAAAATTTTTTGCTGTCGTATTTCCTTTTTTTGTAATATGGGGTATAATAGCGTTATGGTTCAGTTCCAAGGCCCGCATCGGATGCGTGATGCTTTGGAGGGCTGGGGTGTGGGGGAGAGGATTCCCGTGCGGGTTGGTATGGACAGGCCGCAGCACCGGGCAGCGGTTGAACAAAATAAAATAAAACGGAGGGTAATACAATGTTAGTATCTGCTACAGAAATGTTGAACAAGGCGAAAGCCGGTCATTATGCAGTCGGTCAGTTCAACATCAACAACCTTGAGTGGACAAAAGCTATCCTGTTAACTGCACAGGAGCTGAATTCTCCTGTTATCCTTGGCGTTTCTGAGGGCGCAGGGAAATACATGGGTGGATACAAGACGGTTGTAGGGATGGTGAAGGGACTGATCGAGGAGCAGAAAATCACGGTTCCGGTTGCCCTGCATTTGGATCACGGTTCTTATGATCACTGCTACAAATGTCTGGAAGCGGGTTTTTCTTCCATCATGTTTGACGGATCCCATTATCCGATCGACGAGAATGTTGCAAAGACCACCGAGCTGGTAAAGGCTGCGCATGACAAGGGCGTTTCCATCGAGGCCGAGGTTGGTGCAATCGGCGGTGAAGAGGACGGCGTTGTCGGCATGGGTGAATGCGCAGATCCCAAGGAATGCAAAGCGATTGCGGATCTGGGCGTAGATTTCCTGGCGGCAGGTATCGGCAATATCCATGGCAAATATCCTGCGAACTGGGCAGGGCTTTCCTTCGAAACGCTGGATGCCATTCAGCAGCTGACAGGGGAGCTTCCGCTGGTGCTTCACGGCGGCACGGGTATCCCGGCTGACATGATCCAGAAAGCGATTTCCCTGGGTGTTGCGAAGATCAACGTGAACACCGAGTGCCAGCTTTCCTTCACGGCAGCTACGAGAAAGTACTTTGAAGAAGGCAAGGATCAGGTAGGCAAGGGTTACGATCCCCGTAAGGTGCTGGCCCCTGGGTTTGAGGCGATCAAGGCTACCGTAAAAGAGAAAATGGAATTGTTTGGTTCCGTGGGCAAAGCTTGAATGGCTTTCTTCCTGTGAGACGTATGTTGATAACCGGCGTGGTAAAACACGCCGGTTTTGTTTTGGAAGGGTTTTCTGGTTCCAACAGGTATGGAAAGCAGGCAGTCGGAATAAAATGCATGTGAGAGCAAGAGAGGGGCAGAAAAATGCAGGAATTGATTGTCACGGTTATGAACCGTTTTGGCTATATGGGAATCTGCTTTTTGATTACGGTGGAAAACCTTTTCCCGCCCATACCTTCCGAGATCATCCTGCCTTTTGGCGGTTTCATGACAACTTATACGAATCTGACCGTGTGGGGCGTTATTTTTTTCTCCACCATCGGATCGACGGTGGGGGCCCTGCTTCTTTACAGGCTGGGCAGGCTTTTTACGCCGCAGAAGCTGGAAAGGCTGTTGGGTACGAAGCTGTGCCGGATGCTGGGATTTAAGAAAGGGGACGTATATAAAACGGTTGCGTGGTTTGAGGAAAAAGGAAAGAAAGCCGTGTTGTACGGGCGCTGCGTACCGATTATCCGCAGTCTGGTATCCATACCGGCAGGAATGGCCGGGATGGAACTGCCGGTTTTTTTGGTTTATACGGTGGTGGGAAGCACTGTGTGGAATTTGCTGCTGGTATCCCTTGGGGCGGTGCTTGGGGCTTCCTGGGGAGTGGTGCAGGAATGGCTTTTAGCATATTCACAGGTGACAAGGGTACTGTTGTGGGGAGGGGCGGTCATTGGTTTTTTTCTGCTTATAAAAGGGAGAAACCCGCAGGCATAGGAAATTTACATTCATAATTTGTTCATATTTTTTTTACGGAAAGTTTGAACCGGTATCATGCTTTGGACACTTTCCCTTTTTATACTATTACCATAAGATACAGCAAGGCAAATAAATAATCATTTACGCGATTACCGCAAACTTTTTCAAATAGCTTTTTCATAATATATGCCAGACAACAATAGGTTGTCTGGCATCCTCCCTTTTTAGGGTAAATATCCGCTTGACACAGGGAAGGGCCATGCTATAATTTGAATTTGGGATTTGTCATGTGCATAAGGTCATACGGAAAGGGTGGAGAAAATGAAGGGGTTTTTAGTCGGTGTTTTAGGCCTATTGCTTTTTATGGTAACAGCCTGTGCCGGGGCTGAAACGGATGGGGCGTTGCAACCACAGCCTCTGGCTAAAGCCCAAATTGCAGACAAGGCAGAGGCGGGGACAGAAGAAAAAGCGCAGGATGGCGGGGAACAGGCTGATCCGCCTGTGGATTTATATCAGAACATTTACGGACAGGTGGTTGCGGAAAGCGGTGGAGAAGCGGTGGTGTTTTCCCTGATTTATCTGGATGGCGACGACACTCCGGAACTGGTGGCATGTGATCGGGAAAATGACAGTTTTTCCATATATACGGTGAAGGACGGGAGCGCCTTTTGCATGATGGATTCCGTAAGGACGGTGGAATTGACCTATTTTGAACGTACCGGCATTCTGGCACAGTTTGCAAGCTGGAATGGAGGCGGCGACGAGGGCGGGTATGGGCATTGTTACTATCAGGTTTCCGTGGACAAGACGCTTACGGAGGAAGATCTGCCTATATTGCGTTATAGTTACAACGCCATATACGATGAGGAAGGCGCCTATACGGGGGAAGGGACGACGGAGTATTATGACATGGAACAGGGGACGGACGAAACGGCGTATCGGGAAAAGCTGAAAAGTTTTGGGGTTGTGGAGGGCAGCGGCAGGCCTTGCCTGGATCCCCCGCTTGGGAAAGAGGAAATGTTGGAACGGCTGGGGAAGGCGGATCCTTTTGCAGGCTAGACATCCCCTGCCGGGCGGACGGTTCCTTACGCATGTATACATGCAAAACGGGGAATTTCACCAAAACGCCGTTCCATTCCAAACTGCCGAAAAACGCGTAAAACTCGCTGCGCTCAAACAGTCCGCGTTTTTTTGCAGGAATGA
>CARDPF010000049.1 GCA_948960675.1 uncultured Eisenbergiella sp. | reverse complement strand
TATGGAAACCTCCGTGGTATCGTAGCCAATGTTCACCACCAAAACGCCCTGGGAATTTTTGACGTCGATCTCCATCCCCAGGCCATCTGCCACCGCTTTTTCCACCACCATGATCTTTTTGGCCTTCACATTGGCCTCCTTGATCAGATCATAAAAAGCCCTCTTCTCCACCTCCGTGATATCGGTTGGTACCGCGATATAGTAATCAGCAGGTTTGATATTTCCCTTGGAAATGTCATTGACAAAAAATTTCACCAATTCTTCCATGTTCTTGATGTCGGCGATGACACCGTTGCACAAAGGATTACTGATCTGGATATTGGACGGCGCCTTCTCATACATCTCATAGGCGGAATTGCCGTATGCAAAAACCGTTTTTTTGTTTGCAATTGCGATCATATTCTTCTCGATCATGACCGAATCATCCGCCATGCTGTATATCTTAATATTACTCGTCCCCAAATCAATCCCAAACGCGTTGCCCTGTACCATTCCTTTCTCCTTCCTTTATAAAAGCCCGGCCTCCTTGAAGCTGAAATACTCCCGTCCGCTTACGATAATGTGATCCAACGGCAAAAGCTGCATCATTTCCCCCAGATCAGCCAGTCTTTTGGTAAGTTCGGCGTCCTCCCTGCTTGGCTGCACATCGCCGCTGGGGTGATTGTGCAGCAATATAAAATATACGGCCTGGTATTTTAACGCCTGTAAAAAAATTTCCCTTGGGGATACCGGCGCACTGTTGACGGTTCCCACCGAAAGGATGCGCTCATGCAAAAGCCCCCCTTTTCCGTCCAGCAAAAGCAAAAGCACCTGCTCTACCCCTTCCGCCGCCCCTGCAAATAAAGGGCCACAGTAGCGCGCTACCGATGCCGGATCCGGAAATGCCACAAGCGACTCCCGCAGTCCCAGCGATATCCGCTTTGCAAGTTCCGTCACACACAGGAGCCGGACGGCCTTGACCTGGCCGATTCCCTTCACCTGCTTTAACTGTGCAATGGACAGCTGCCCCAATCCCGAAAGCCCCTTCCTTGCCCCCACCGGAAGCGCCAGCACCTCCTGTGCCAGCCCAAGGGCCGGACACTCCCTATATGCTGCCGGGGCATCCTTGCCCGGCGCCGGGCCCGTCCGCAAAAGGATGGCCAAAAGTTCCGCATCCGTTAATGATTCTGCCCCTTTTTGCATAAATTTTTCATAGGGAAGGGCATTACAACCTTCTTTTTCCATAGATTCCTCCGTTCTTTTCTCCCCAAAAACGGCGGCATCTGCTCCCTTTTTTAAATCACCCGGTAAATAAACAGGGCGACCAATATACCCAGAATGCTGGCAATGGTAATGCGGATGGTGAACGCAAACGTGATGCTGATGATCCCCAGATCCAAAATCATCGGACTGCTCAGACCAAAGGTCTGTCCGAAATTCAAAAAGGAATCCGGGGCCATGCTCCCCAAAAATCCGCCCAAAACAATGCCTGCCAAAACCAAAATCAGGCATGTCCAGCCATTCTTCCCGATTACTTTTCTCATACCCTATTTCCTTTGTCTTTTATGAACTTCTATCATATTATCACATTTCATGATCGCTGTATAGAAACAAAAGCTTAATTTTTTCGCACCGTCCGACAAAAACAGGCCGCCCTTCGACGTTTCCCGGCAAAAAATTCAAAGCAGCTGCCCTTTAGACACCACACCTGCTTCCACACACCGCTGCAGCGACTTTAAAATGCCGAATTTTGCGTGCTGCCAGGTCAGTCCCCCCTGAAAGTATGCCGCATAAGGCGGCTTTAAGGGCCCGTCTGCGGAAAGTTCGATGGAAGAACCGGAAACGAACGCGCCCGCCGCCATGATGACCTGACTGTCGTAACCGGGCATGTCCCACGGCTCTGGCGTCACAAAGCTGTCCACCGGCGCCGCATACTGGATTCCCTCACAAAAAGCAATGAGTCCTTTGGGATCCGCAAACGAAACCGCCTGTATAATGTCATGGCGCTCCTCCTGTCCGTTTGGAATCACAAAAAAACCCAGCTTTTCGTAGAGGTTTGCCGCAAATATCGCGCCTTTTAGCGCACCGGCCACCACCGTCGGGGCCAAAAAGAGTCCCTGGTAAAAGGCAGGCAGCGCATGTAAGGAAGCTCCCACTTCCTTGCCAAGGCCCGGGGAGGTCAGCCGGTAAGCCGCATTCTCCACACACTCCTTTTTCCCTGCGATATATCCGCCAATGGGCGCAAGGCCACCGCCGGGATTTTTGATGAGGGAGCCCACGCACAAATCCGCACCTGCCTCCACAGGTTCCATTGTCTCCACAAATTCCCCATAGCAGTTGTCCACCATGCAGATCACATCCGGTTTCACGGATTTGATAAAGGCGACCAGTTCCCCGATCTGCGAAACGGAAAGGGTAGGCCTGGTCTGGTAGCCTTTGGAACGCTGGATGGTGGCCAGCCGGGTCTTTGGATGGATGGCGGCCCGGATTGCTTCCCAGTCAAATCCCCCGTCCGGCTTTAAATCCACCTGCCGGTAGGTGATCCCGTATTCCGCCAAGGAGCCCTTCGACTTGCGGATGCCGATCACCTCCTCCAATGTGTCATAGGGCTTGCCCACCGGGGAGAGCAGTTCGTCCCCCGGACGCAGATTGCCCATCAGCGCCAGGGCCAGCGCATGGGTGCCGCAGGTAATCTGCGGGCGCACCAGCGCGTCCTGCGCGCGAAAAACGGCGGCATACACCTTCTCCAAAGTCTCCCGCCCAAGGTCGTTATAGCCATATCCTGTCGTACCCATCAGGCAGGCCTCGCTGACCTTACAGTCCTGCATGGCCTTGACTACCTTAAGCTGGTTATATTCCGCCCTCTCGTCGATCCCTAAAAAACGCCCAGTAAGCGCATCCAGCGTCCTTTCCCCATATTCGTACACTTCCCTGGAGATTCCCATGGCGCCATACTGCGCCGCCAGAACGTCATTTTTTTGCGTCGCTTTCATCCCGTAGTTTTCCTGCCTTTTCCACTAAAAATTGTAATATGTTATTTTCATCCAAAAAATCCCTTTTGTCAACCCAAATCACGTTTTTTTCACGCTTAAACCATGTAAGCTGCCGCTTGGCAAAATGTCTGGTATCCCGCTTGATCAGATATACGGCCCTCTCCAGATCGTATTCCCCTTCCAGGTAAGCCAAAATTTCCTTGTAGCCAAGTCCCTGCATGGAAACCATCCCTTTGTGCAGTCCCCTCTTACGCAGCGTCTCCACCTCTTCCACAAGCCCTTCTGCCAGCATGGCGTCCACTCTTTGGTCAATTTTTTGGTAAATTTGTTCCCTCCCGTCTGTCAGCACAAAATACAAAAAGCGGTATGCCGCCTCCTTCTGCCGTTCTTTCTCGTTATGTTCCGAAATCCGCTGCCCGGTTTGGGTACAAAACTCCAGCGCCCGTATCACCCGCTTGACATTGTTTGCATGAATCCGGGCTGCCGCCCCCGGATCCTTTTGCCGCAGCATTTCGTGGAGCGCTTTAGGCCCTTGCTGCCTTGCAAGAAGTTCCAGCTGCTGCCGGAGGCCGCTGTCTGCATCGGTGTCGGTAAAGTCTATGTCGTAAAGCACGGACTGGATGTAAAATCCCGTCCCTCCCACCAAAACAGGCAGCTTTCCCCTGTCCGTAATACCGGCTATGGCCTCTTTCGCATGCTTTTGAAACCATACCACATTGCATTCGTCCTCCGGCTCCAGCACATCAATCAGGTGATGAAAAACGCCGTCCATCTCCTGTGTCCTAATCTTTGCGGATCCGATGTCCATATGGCGGTAAACCTGCATGGAATCCGCAGAGATGATCTCTCCTCCTACCTTTTTTGCAAGCTTTATGGACAACGCAGTCTTCCCGACGCCGGTCGGGCCCGTAAGTATAATCAAAGGCGGCTTTTGCCCCATCTCCATTCCCTCATATCCCCCGCTTAAACGATTCTCTTAAACCTTTTCTCCAGTTCCTGCCTGGTCATGGTAATCATGGTCGGCCTCCCGTGGGGACACTGGTACGGATTGTCCAGCGAAAGAAGCTGGTCTAAAAGCGCCGCCATCTCCTCCCTGCTCATCCGGTGGTTTCCTTTCACCGCAGACTTACATGCCATTGTGGCAATCCGCTCCGTGACCGCGGCCGGTGTTTTTGGCTTTTGCCATCCTGCCAGTTCCTCCAATATTTCCTGCAGCAAATCCGCCCCGAAATTGCCGTACAAGTCACAGGGCACACTGCGCAGGGAAAAAGAATTTCCCCCAAACTCCTCGATCTCAAATCCCAATTGGGCAAAATACTGCCGGTACTCCAAAAGCAGCCGGGCCTCCTTTGGGGAAAGGGTCACTACCTGGGGCGGCATCAGGTTCTGGCTTTCGTTTCCGCCCTCCCGGACTTTTTTGAGAATGGTCTCGTATTTCACCTTCTCGTGGGCCGCATGCTGGTCAATCAAAATCAGCTTATCCTGGTATACGGCAATCCAATACGTCCCGAAAACCTGTCCGATCAGTTCGTATTGCTGCACCGCCTTTTGGGACAGGATTTTTTCCCCGAACAGATCCAGCTGTGTGCCCTGGGCAATCTTTGCTTCCTCCGCCTGGTACTCCAGCTGCCTTTCCCGCACCGCTGCCTCCAGTCCCCTTTTCTCGAAGGGCTGGGGCATGCGGCTGTCGGCCTTTTGCCCCTTTTCCCCGGCTGCAGCCTCCTGTAGTTTCTGCGGTATCCCGGACTGCAATTTTGGTTGCGTATCCGGATATGCGCTGTGGGGCAACGCTTTCTTTGGCACTTCACCGTCCGCATGCAGGATCCGGCGCGCCGAAACGTCCTTGCTGGCGCCCTCCCTCTCCCCTGCGGTTGGGCGCGGCATGGATAAAAGCTGTGCTGCCAGCGCCTTGGCTTCCTCCTTTTCTTTTTGCGCCCCATTTTCCTCTTTTGGCACAGAAAAGGTCACGGCAGGAATCATCTCCCTCTCCCTTAGCGCCCGGGCCACGTTTTGTTCCAGCATATCAAATATTTTCTGGTTATCGGAAAAACGGACTTCCATTTTGGATGGATGGACGTTGACGTCCACCTCCCCGCAATCCAGCGTCATATGCAGACAGGCCATGGGAAATTTGTGCTGCATCAGCCGCTTGTCATAACCGCCCTCCAGCCCCTTGGAAAGCACCCTGCTTTTGATATAACGGCGGTTGACGAAAAAAAACTCAAAGTTCCGGTTGGGCCGCACCAGCTGCGGCGTGCCCAAAAGCCCCTCCAACCGGATGCCGTCTTCCCGTGCGGAAAACGCAAACACTTCCTTTGCAATCTCCCGCCCGTAAATCCGGTATATGACCTCTTTTAAATCCCCGCTGCCGGAAGTGGAAAACCGGTCCTTTTGGTTCATCACAAACTGGAAGGAAATATCCGGACGCGCCATCGCCATATGCTCCATCAAATCTGCCACATATCCGCCTTCCGTGGCCGCTGTTTTCAAAAATTTGCGCCGCGCCGGGGTATGGAAAAACAGGTCGCGGACAATGGCGGTCGTTCCCACAGGCGCGCCGACCTCGGAAAATTCCCGTTCCCGCTCCCCCTCAATGCGGTAACGCACCCCGGTCAGCGCTTCCTTCGTCTTTGTGATCAACTCCACCATGCCCACGGCCGCGATGGAGGAAAGCGCCTCCCCGCGAAACCCCATACTCTGTATACGGGAAAGATCCTCCACGGTTCTGATCTTGCTGGTGGCATGGCGCAAAAAAGCGTTTTGTACCTGCCCCTTCTCAATGCCAATGCCGTTGTCCGTCACCCGGATAAACGAAATGCCGCCTTCCTTGATTTCCACCGTAATTGCCGTCGCGCCCGCGTCGCAGGCATTCTCCACCAGTTCCTTGACCACACTGGCAGGCCTCTCCACCACTTCCCCGGCGGCTATATGGTCGATTGTCCGATCATCCAACACCGTAATCTTAGCCATCACATTTTAACCCTCAGCTTCCCCATCTGTTTTTCAGCTTATTCTGCAGCCGGTAAAGTGTATTGAGCGCATCCAGCGGCGTCATGGTACTGATTTCAACGGTTTTAAGTTCCTCCAGCACATCCTCGTCCTTTACGGTGTCGAACAGGGAAATCTGTTCCAAATCCACCTCGTCGTAATGCTTTTGTTTTTTGGCGCTGCCTTCCACATCCACCGAGATGCCCTGCACTTTTTCCGTGATATCGTTGTCCGAAAGCTGGTCCGCAATCTCCTTTGCCCGGTCGATCACCATATCCGGCACCCCGGCCAGCTTCGCCACCTGGATTCCGTAGCTTCTGTCCGCACCGCCTTTCACGATCTTGCGCAAAAAGACAATGTCATCCCCCTTTTCCCGCACGGCAATGCAATAGTTATGGACGTTGCCGATTTTGCCCTCCAGTTCCGTCAGTTCATGATAATGGGTGGCAAACAGGGTTTTTGCCCCCAAAAATTTGCGGTTGCTGATATGCTCGATCACCGCCCAGGCAATGGAAAGCCCGTCAAAGGTCGAGGTTCCCCTCCCGATTTCATCCAAAACCAGAAGGCTTCTGGACGTGGCGTTGCGCAAAATATTGGCCACCTCGTTCATCTCCACCATGAAGGTGGACTGGCCGCTGGCCAGATCGTCGGAAGCCCCCACACGGGTGAAAATCCGGTCCACAATCCCGATATCCGCCGACTTTGCCGGGACAAAGCTGCCGATCTGGGCCATCAAAACAATCAGCGCCGCCTGCCGCATATAAGTGGATTTTCCGGCCATGTTCGGCCCCGTAATCACGGCAATACAGTGCTTTTGGTTGTCCAGAAACGTATCGTTTGCAATGAACATGTCATGTTCGATCATCTGCTCCACCACCGGATGCCGCCCGTCCTTGATATCGATACGGCCCTTCTCGTTCAACACAGGCCTTACGTAATGATACCGCTCCGCCACCAGGGAGAGGGAGGCGAACACATCCAGTCTTGCCACAGCTTTGGCCGTCCGCTGGATCCGTTCAATCTGGGCCGCAATGGCGTCCCGCACCTCGCAGAATTTGTCATATTCCAGCGCCGTCAGCTTATCCTCCGCATTTAAGATCATGTCCTCCAGTTCCTTTAGGCGGGGGGTGGTATAGCGTTCCGCATTTGCCAGCGTCTGCTTGCGCATGTACTCCTGCGGTACCAGTTCCCTGTAGGAATTGGTAACTTCCAGGTAATAGCCAAACACCTTGTTGTATTTAATCCGGAGGTTCTTGATGCCGGTCCTCTCCCGCTCCGTCTCCTCCAGCTGGGTAAGCCAGTTTTTCCCCTCCGTCTTGGCATTGCGCAGCTGGTCGATGGTCTGGTCAAAACCGGTCCGGATGATACCGCCCTCCCGGATACCAACGGGCGGTTCTTCCGTAATCGCCTGTGTGATCAGTTCCCGCAGATCAGCCAGCCCGTCCAGTTCCTCCTCAATCTTTCTAAGCTGCACGGCCTTACTGTCCAAAAGCAGCGTCTTGATGGGGGGAATCATTTCCATGGATCCCGCAAACGCCAGCAGATCCCTGGGATTGGCAGTTTTATAGCTGACCTTTCCCAGCAGCCGTTCCATGTCATAAATGGGATTTAAATACTCCCGCAGTTCATCCCGGAGCATCGGCTGTGCGGTCAACTCCTCCACCGCATCCAGCCTGCCCTCCATCTCCTCTTTTTCGACCAGGGGCTGTTCGATGTAGCTGCGCAGCGTCCTGGCCCCCATGGCCGTTTTCGTCTTATCCAGCACCCACAAAAGGGAACCGCGCTTTTGCTTTTCCCGCAACGTCTCCGTCAGTTCCAGGTTCCGCCTTGTGGAGGAATCCAGCAGCATAAACCGGCTGGTCAGATAGGGCGTCAGATGGGTAAAATGTGCCAGCGGCGTTTTCTGGGTATCGTAAAGGTATTGCAAAAGTCCCCCGGCCGCCACCAGCCCGCTCTGGAACTCTTCCACCCCAAGTCCAGCCAGCGTAGAAACACCAAAGTGTTTTTTTAAGCAATTGCGGCACAAATCCTCGTCAAAATAATGGGCCTCCAGGGAATAAACAGTGACGGACAGCCGCTCCCGCAAATCCTCCAGATCCATGCCGCTCACCAAAAAGGCGTCGTTACAGACAATTTCGGAAGGGCGGTATTTGTTGATCTCGTCCAAAAGCTTTCTGGCCTCCTCCACCTCGGTCACATAATAATCCCCGGTGGTGACGTCCGCCACGGAAATCCCCGCTTTTTCCGAAAACCAGGCGATGCACATCAGGTAATTGTTGCGGGATTCCTCCAACGCCTGTGTGTTTAAATTGGTGCCCGGCGTCACAATCCGCACCACGTCCCGCTTTACCAGCCCCTTGGCCAGCTTGGGATCTTCCACCTGCTCGCAGATGGCCACCTTGTAGCCCTTGGAAACCAGTCTGGTCAAATACCCTTCCACGGCATGGTAAGGAACGCCGCACATGGGCGCCCGTTCCTCTAACCCGCAGTTTTTCCCGGTTAACGTAATTTCCAGTTCCTTGGACGCCGTAAGCGCATCCTCAAAAAACATTTCATAAAAATCTCCCAGCCTGTAAAATAAAATGCAGTCCGGATACTGCTTTTTCGTCTCCATATACTGCTGCATCATGGGAGTCATTTCTGTCATGGGTTTTCTCCTTCGTCCTTCTTAAAAAAACAGCTTCAAATATAAGAGCGGATATGCTTTTTATGGCATACCCGCTCTCTATGATAGCACAAATCCTCAAATTCTTCCACAATATTTTTGCGTTTTGGCTTCGCAGTGTTATGGCTAAATGGTTGCCACAAAACTACATTTGCGGATAAAGCTCCGCCGCCACGGAAAGCCAGCGTCCTGCCGGGGTTAGCCACACTTCCTTGTAGGTGGCATTGTTGCCGGAGGGCCAGTAGGGCTCATCCTCATTTTCCAGCGTCTCAATACCCACAGGCATCTCTCCCGTCATTTCCCCCGGATAGTTGGCGTCCTGCTGCGCATACCGTTCCCCTTCCCCGTAGATCAAAGACTGGCAGAAAGGATTCTTGCCGGACATCCAGTAAAGCTGTTCCAGGGCAATCTCTTTTAGCTTCTCATCCCCAAAATACCTTCCCACAATCGCCGCGCCCTTAGCCATGGCCAGCAGCACCGCCGCGTTTCCGCGGAAGGAGAACCATACCGGGAACATTCTCACATAATATCCGCCTCCCAGATCAATTCCCGCTTTCAGCTGTTTCTCATAATTGTCCTTTTCCGTCTGATAATCCACCAGAAGATGCAGCAGCCCAAAGGTTTCCTCATCCTCTGTCTCTGTCATGGAATGTATGCCCGCCGGCAGCATTCCATAGGGCGCCGCCATCCCAAACAGTTCTTTGATATACTCCCCGTAAAGCTTCATGCTGTTTTCCCACGCGCTTTTCTCCTCCGCGTCCGGAAACGCCCTGCACAGTGCTTCCAGCGCCTGCACAAAGGAGTGATCCCTTCCCTGATGCGTGAAATGTACGATTGCCCGGTGCGTTTCATCCCGGTAGAAGAAGCCTTTCATCGGAACCCCTTCCGTTCCGGTTTCCTGACACAGCATCAGCTTTTCGCCGATTTCTTTGGCTTCCTTCTCCAATACCTCGTCACGCTCATACTGGCAGATGGATGCAAGCGCCCACACCGCTGCGGCATAGTATTGGGAAAGACCGCTGTTTAAGGTGTGTTCCCACATAATCGGCCGTTCCATTCCCTTTTCCTCAAAACGGGCTTTTGCAAACCGGTAATCCTCCCTGGCCGTCTGCACACACTTCCATGATAAGTCAGGATCGAATTCCCGAAAGGCAAGGGCCGCCTGGGCTTCCACCGCCGCACAGAAATAGTTCTGAAAAGCCTGGTTATGCACCCGGGTCTTCACGTCATCCTCGTTGCCGATCAGTCCGTCACTCCAGACGCCAAGCCCTACGCTGCTGGCACGGTATCCGTCCCCAAACCGGCTCTTTAGGGTAAATTCCAAGCCCCAGAGACCTTCCTCCATCAACCGGTGATACAAAAGAGGATCATCCTTCACGCGCCCTGCCAGTTCCAAAAGTTCCTGCGCTACCTCGGCCGTCTGGAGCATCTGCTGGGACATATCCCCCGCATCATGCCAGCCTCCCCCAAAAGAAAGAATGACCCCGTCATGCTCAGCGTACACATCCGTATGGCACTTTCCGTGCTTGCCGGGCACCGGATACCCGCATCTTTCACAAAAGATGAAATTCAGGGCCTTCCAGATCACGCCCTCCATCACCTTTTCGCCGATCTCAAAAGCCGCCGTGGTACTTTTCCCGATCTGCAGCCGGTAAAATCCGGGCCTGCTTATCTGCGTAAAATCCAAAATCTCAAAATAGCCCCGCTTATCCTTTATCTTTGTGACGGCCTTGGACAATACCGCGTTGCCTGCATCATCCAGAACACAGAATTTGTCTTCCCCTGTGTTTGCAATTGCTGTCTTTTTGGTATTGCAGTGATACCCCGACATGGAATAGGCAATACGGCCTTCCTCACAGGTCCACCCTTTCTCCTTCTCCGCTTTTTCCACCAGTTCAAGTTCAAAGGCCTCAAAATCATACAAATGCTGTGGGCCTGTGGAGGTATCCTGTCCGTCCGCATCCATCGTAATGCTCATCTGCGTAACGCAATCCCTGGGCAGCGCCGCAAATTCCCAGATTACCTGATTCCACTCATGATTGACCAGATTGACCAGATGCTGTCCTTCCCTCCCATAAGGATCCGGAATGGGGAATTTCCCCTCGTTTCTCATATGAACCCGAAAATGCACGCTATGGCTTCCCTTGCAGTCCGGTTTGACCCAGAAAGAAAGCCTGTTATATGCTTCCCAGTTTTCACGGGGAACCGGGAAGGCAAGTGTACATTTGAACAGTTCCCGGCCCTTTCCCTCATAGACAACACCCTTGCGGCTGGTGGGGAGTGTGACGCGGATCACGTCCCCACCCTCACGTCCCAGGCCCCCAACCGTTTCCATTTCCCCGATTCCGGACTGCACCGGGGAATAGGGGCCCTCTTTCCAGACCGCTTTTCTTTTCAGTACCTCTTTTTTCTCCCGCTCTGCCTCCAGGGACCGCTCCCTGTGAAGAGGCAGGGGGGAATGAATATAACCGGACTGCACCAACTCTTTTCGAAATGTCTCAAGCATGAATACTCCTTTCCAATCTCATCCGTGGGTTTTAAAATAACTGTTCATCACACTGTGGTCCGCACGTTTGGTCAGATCCCTCCCGCCGTCTTGGGTGAGCAGGTAGGCCGTCACCTGATGCACTGCGGAAAACTCCAGACAGGCAAACTCTCCGCTTTTTATATCCAGCTTCAGATCCCTGTCATCCACCACTACAGTACCCACAGCCAGTCCGTTGTGGAAAACTTCCTTCATATAGCGCGCTAGGGACAGGGCCTTATCCGACTCTTCCCCCCCGTCGTTTAACACGATCACGCAATGGGGATAATCATACCCGTAATTCGGGCCATGCAGTCCCTCCTCCAGTTCATAACCCATGGAGATCACCTGGGGCATCTCCCAGAATTTCACTGCAGCCTCCAGCGCCACCCCGTAAAGGCTCCCTGCACCCGTAAAGACAATGCATCTGGAGCGCATCAGCTGCCGCTGGTTTTGTTTATACCATACCTTTGTCTGCTCCGTGATAACCCGGTGGCTGTCCGGCACCTTCGCAACATCCGCCTGATAAGCTTCATACTGCTGCCGGCTGATCGTTCCCTTGGCCAGTCCCAGCCTAAGCGCCAGCAGCATATGGTTCAGCACGCTGGCCGTATAACCGATGGTGCGCTGGCCGTACTCCTCCTTCCCACAGTTTAAGCAGATATGGGAGGGGGAGTTCTTTGCCAGCACGGTGGTATCCGCCTCCGTCATGCTGACGCACAGATATCCTTTGGCACTCAGCTTTTCCATCACTTTGCATACCACTTTTGAGGTTCCCGTCTGGGACGTAAACACATGCAGCGCATGGGGGTTATACACGCTGCCCTCCCTGATATAGTCGTTGGGAAGCACCACTTTTGTGCGAATCCCAGACACCTTCTCCACGAAGGGCCAGGAAGTCATCGCCACCGTATTGGAGGTACCGGAACCAATAAATACAATCTCGTCAATCTGCGCCGTTTTCCCCTTCACATAAGCCATAAAAGGTGCAAAGGCCTCCTCCTGCTTTTGCAGTATGTTTTCAATGACCGAAGGAATTCTCTCAATGCAATCCAGTAATGTTACCATATTTTTCCTCTCTCCTTTTTTAAAAATACTGTTCCTGATATCCCAGACCGATGGCTGCAGCGCCCATCAGCCCTGCATAATCCGGGTTCAGTTTTGTCAACACAATCCCTTTTTCCAAATGCTTTTTGGCCTTTTGCAGCACCGCGTCCTTGATTTTTCCAAGCAGGCGTCCGTTGGTAATCAGCCCGCCTCCCAGAACCACAATCTCCGGGGACAGGACACAGGTTAAATTGGAGATCAAAAGGCCGTTCATTCTCACCATGTTCTCCAGTATTTTCCCTGCCAGTTCATCCCCCTGATCCGCCGCCCGAAAGACATCCCATCCTGTTACGCCTGCGTCCGCCTTTTCTTTCAGCAAGGAATCCGGGTACCGGGATAGGAAGTTTTTTACCTGATAATCCATGCCCATCCCGGATGCCAGCATCTCAATATGTATCCCCTCGCCTGCGGTAAAATTCATAAAACCCACTTCCCCGGCAAAGCCGTCCGATCCCCGTATCAGTTTTCCTCCGGCGATGATTCCCGCAGCCAGCCCGGTTCCCACATTGATATAGACCATATCCCGGCATCCCTTTCCGGCGCCAAAAAGGTTCTCCGCAATAACCGTACACTTCACATCGTTATCTATATAACACTTTACGCCAAATTCCCTCTCCATACAAGCGCGCACTTCCACTTCTGTGTCCTGTGCGCCCATTTTTTTCCACAGTCCTTTTTGGGGATCAATAATGCCATTGATCCCAATTCCCATCTGAAAGGGACGGGCTCCCCCCTCCCAGCCCACTTCTTTCTCGTATGCTTTTATTCCCGCAATGAGGTTTTTCATCTTCTCTTCTTTTGGGATGGTTCCCGTAGGAAACCGCATCATCTGCACAATCGATCCGTCCTCTTGGACCTCGGCGACAATCATTTTGGTTCCGCCGATATCAACCGCAATACAACTTTTCATACGTCACCCTTTTTCTCTTATTTTTGATTCATATTATGGATCCAATTTCCTTTCCGGAGCCGCCATTCACTGGTAAAAACCTTGATCACCTGATCACATTTGAGGCAGCCGTATACCACAGCCACCGGCGCCCGAAAGACAAAGGCGCTGATAAATCCCAGCGGGACGGTGAGCCCCCATAAAAACACCAGGTCATTGGCCATCTGGAATTTTACATCCCCCGCCCCCCGCAAAATCCCCATCATATTGGTGGACTGCAGTTCCATAAACGGCAGGATAAACGCATTCACATATAACAGCTGCCTGCAGTAATCCATGGTCTGTCCTTCTATATGGTAGATGGAAGGCACAAAAGGAATAAGAAGTACTACCAGGGTGCTGGATACCACCCCCATGATCACCGCCAGCCGCTGAAAATATTTCTTAAGAAAAGGAATTGTCCCATAATCCTCGGCGCCGATGGTGTTTCCGATAATGACGCAGGCTGCCGCCGATACTCCCTGACAGATCACAGACGCCATCTGTGTCACGGATCCTCCCACACTGTTGGCAGAAACCACTTCGTTTCCAAGCCTGCCCAGCACAATTGCCTGCGCCGACACCCCAAGCCCCCAGAACATTTCATTACAAATGACCGGAATACTGGTTGCAAAAAAGACCCTGCAAAGGCTCTTGTCCAGCTTAAGCATCTTTTTTATACGGATTACAATCTTGTCCTCTTTAAAATATACATAATACCCTATTAAAACGAATTCCCCCATCCTTGCAATCAGGGTAGAAAGGGCCGCTCCCTCCACCCCCATGGCCGGAAATCCCAAATGCCCTTCTATCAGAAGGTAATTTCCAGACACATTCAAAACCAGCGATACGATTGCC
>CARDPF010000048.1:8896-14225 GCA_948960675.1 uncultured Eisenbergiella sp. | reverse complement strand
CGACTTAAAAGGGATTTAGATATAAACGATCTGGCCGATTTCAATCCACGTCCCCGCGAGGGGGACGACCGGGGATTCAGTCCGCTCTCTGCCTGGAAGTGTCCCAATTTCAATCCACGTCCCCGCGAGGGGGACGACTTTCCGGACCTATCAAGCATACCCGTCTGGAAAGATTTCAATCCACGTCCCCGCGAGGGGGACGACCTAGGTGTAAACTCGCCTTTCAGGAGCATTTCCTATTTCAATCCACGTCCCCGCGAGGGGGACGACATCCAAAAGCAGTAAGGGCGTCCGTTACAATATCAATTTCAATCCACGTCCCCGCGAGGGGGACGACTAGACAGTATATTTCCTGATTATAGCATTTATCCGATTTCAATCCACGTCCCCGCGAGGGGGACGACACGATTGTTGGCACTTCCGGGATGATTTCTTCAGATTTCAATCCACGTCCCCGCGAGGGGGACGACACGGCATAGGCTTCACATCATCAAAAGACGTAGCAATTTCAATCCACGTCCCCGCGAGGGGGACGACCCTGTCAATGCGTTTATAGGCCGATGGAGCCTTTATTTCAATCCACGTCCCCGCGAGGGGGACGACCCATTACAGCGACAAGGTAAAGGCGATCCTGGAAATTTCAATCCACGTCCCCGCGAGGGGTACGACTCATAAGCATAATAACTAATTTTAGGTGTAACATATTTCAATCCACGTCCCCGCGAGGGGGACGACTATGGGTGATTGATTTTAGTCAATACCAATGCTATATTTCAATCCACGTCCCCGCGAGGGGGACGACATAAAGCCATTTCCCACACACCGCTTGTAATCATGTATTTCAATCCACGTCCCCGCGAGGGGGACGACAGCAAAAACAGCCAAATATTCACAAACCATCATCCTATTTTTGTCTGTTTTTACCAAAACATCCTAAAACCAATAAATTTTTTCCCCTTAATCAAACTACAAAAATCAAATTTCACACAATTTCCCGGTGCGAATCCCCTTCCCTTATCATGTCCGCTTCCGGTTCGCACTACATAAACAGCGTCCCTCCCATATCCATGCTTTCCTTTGCGCCAATATGGTCCACTTTGTTTTTATAATTATTTCCCAAATAGTAAAAACGGAGACTGTCTGTCTTTTTATCAATGATTTCCTCAAGAATTGCCTTGACTTCCCGGCACTTGGCAGCATCCATCTCACATTCGAAAACCGAATTCTGCACCCTTTGCCCGTAGTTGACGCATTGCCTGGCCACTTGACGCAAACGTTTCTTGCCCGCTGCGGTTTCCGTATTCACATCATAAGTAATCAGCACCAGCACTATGTATTACCCCCCTACTTCCACATAAACGGCGGATATGCGTCCAAATCGCCGCGTATATACCGGGCAAGGAGCAGCGCCTGCGTATACGGTACCATGCCCCATTCCACCTTTTCGCCCAAAAACGGATGCTGGATGGTTTCCTTTTTCCGGTCCTGCCATGCCGACAAAACAGCTTTCCTTGTATCATCATCCATCATAACCGCGCCGTTTTCTTTTTGGTAAAATCCAGAGGGGGACACAATTCTTTTATTGATCAGGGAAACCACAAACCGGTCCGCAAACACCGCCCTAAGCTCTTCCATAAGATCCAGCGCAAGGGACGCCCTTCCGGGCCTGTCCGTATGCATAAATCCCACATAGGGATCCAGTCCCACCGTTTCCAGCGCGGCCGCATTCATGTTCATTAAGAGCGTATAGGCAAAAGACAGCAATGCGTTCACGGCATCCAGCGGCGGCCGCCTGTTTCGTTGTTCGAATGAGAAGAATTCTTTTTGCTGCAAAATCAATTCATCGAACACGGAAAAATACAGGCTCGCCGCCTCACCCTCTTTTCCGCGCAGGGTTTCCACAGTTTGACAGCCCTGCACGGACTCCAGTATACTTTTCAACTGTCCGGAAACTTTTTTGAGCCTGTCCACATCCACGCGCATAGCATGATCCCGGGTGGCACGCTCCAGCACCCATCTGGCGTTAAAAATTTTTCCCGTGATAAAGCTTTTGGCAAGTTCCAGGCTGTGTTTTGGTTCCTCCGACCAGGCATACTGCTTCTTGCGCAGGAGTACATTTCCCCTCTCCTCGCCGGAAACCCTTGCCAAAAACCTCCCGGACGGGGCCAAAAAGGAAAGCGCCACGTTTCTTTTCGCACAGGCCCCCATCAGAGCCGGACTTGCCCCGGTAAAACCGAATGTCACAATGGCCTCCAGATTATGCAGGGGTACTCTTCCCACCTCCTGCTTTTCGGTCAGGACGACCACATTTTCCCCGTCCAGAGCCAAGTACCGGTCCGGCGAGGTCACATAAAGCGTATTGAGCAGTTTTTTCAATCTTCCTCCTCCCCGATTCGTCCGGCAATGTACGCCTTCGCCGACGGGTTTTTCATAAGCTGCGGAAGGCACAGGTTTTTTAAGGAGCAGGCATTGCAGGCCTTTGTCCTTTTCACCTTCGGCGTATATTGGCGCTCATAATACTGATGCATTTCCCGGAAAGCGTCCCTGACCTGTTGTCTTACCGCTTCTTCCAGCCAAACCTCCACCCGCCGCCTGGTTTCCCCGTAAAACAGGTATCCCTTCTCCACCCGGCAGGCCAGCATTTCCTCCAGGCAGATGGCCTGCGCAGCCAGCTGGAGCACGTCGGATGCATCCTCCTTGGGCTTCCCCCTTTTATATTCCACCGGATAGACCAGGTATTTTCCCTCCCTGCCGTGCAGGGAAATGCCCTGTTCGTCGTCCCGGTGGAATTCCACAATATCGCAGATACCGCTTGCCCCCAGTTCCCGGGAAAATACCGGCATTCCCCGGGAAACCAAAAGACCTTTTCGCTTCTCCGCCGTATAGCCGTCATGGGCTTTTTTATGGAACAGGTTCCCCTCCACGGTTCTGAGGTTTTCTTCCCACTGCTGCTCAATATGAATCAACGCCCACTGCCTTCTGCAAAATGTGAAATGCTGGATTCCGGAAAGCATCAGATACTCGCTTTCCGGATATCCGCTTAATTTCTCCGGATGCATGTGACTCCCTCGGGAATCTTTTCCCCACACACCTCTACCTCGTAGTCCGCAAAGGCCCTTGGCTGCATATCCGGATTTTTCTTTTTCACGGTGACAGCGTCAAACAGCTTGTGGGCCGGGGCATTGCCCAGTTCGGAATCATGTTTAAAAATAATGAGTTCCCGGACCGCCATTTTTCCCCGGGCCGCCGAGCGGTCATGCTCGAACATATTCAAAATGGCTTCCCACAAAAGTTCCAAATCCTCTTCCCCAAATCCCGTCACCTTCCGGGCCAGATTGGCGGAAACAAATCCCTCTGCGCGGTACAGGCCATAAGGGATAATTTCCTTTCTGCCCATCTCCGTCTTTTTCTTTTCCGCATCTTTTTCCGTCGTGATGGCTACCCTTGTGATGGTCAGGCTCTGCGGCACCACCGGATCTATTGACCTTGCAAAACTGATCTGCACCGGCCCCCGCACCTGTCCGCAGTTTAGGTTTGCCTTGACAAATGTGGTCATTACGGCCCCAAATGTCCGGATGTCAAAAAACCTGCTGCACATAAAATCACGGATCCTTTTATCCAATTCGGGATCCTCTTTTTTCATCGCCGGAATTTTTTTCTCATCAATGGATAGCGCCGCAAAAGCGCCGGCGTCGCTGGTGTTGAGCGGCACGCCCTCCTTGATGTAAATCCCGTATCCGGGTTCCCCTTCCCTGACGGTTTCCACATAATTGCGGATTTTTCTTTTCAGGCAGACGTCCGTCACAATCCCGTGCCCGGTATCCAAATCCACCCGGGGCGTGTTCCCGTTATCCGGATCCCCGTTGGGATTCCCGTTTTCCACGTCAAATAGTACCACAAAATCATACCTGTTTTTTATTGGTTCCCGCATTCCTCTTCTTCCTCCTTTTTCTCATATCTCTTCTGTGTCTGGTGGTAGTAGCCCAGCATAAACACCGCCTGTTCCTCCACGCGAAGCTGCCGGGGCGTTTCGATCTCAAGCCTGCCTATGATCTCCACAATCTGCTTGTCCAGTGTAACGGCAAGCCCGGGCTTATCCCGTCTGAGTTTTTTCATATGGCTTTCCTTCAGCTTCAAAAGCTGTGGCAAAACCAAAGCCGGTGTGCTGCACATGCTGTTTAAGTACTGGTCTTTGATCGTCGTGTTCAACGTTCCCCCCGCCGATGTCTCCTGCACATTTTCCAACAGGGAAAATAACCGGCCCAAAAGATATGCCTGATGATTCGTCTCCGTGTTCAGCCCCACGCTGCATCCCTCCTTATTTTTTGGATTCGTACTATTTTTCTCCAAATAGGCTTTCAAAATTGCAGCCCGCTTCCAGTTCAGGTCATGATCCGCCCGGATTCTGCGCACCGTACAATACAAAAGTTCCTCCGGATACCGGGCGTCCTGCAATATGGCTTTCAAAAGCGCCACCGTCAATGGGGGAATCGTATCCTTTCCTCCCGGCGCTTTCATCTCGTCCAAAATCATCCAAAAAGGAAGATAAGGCCTTGCCACATAAGAAGGAAGTTCGATCTCCAGCCGCCCTTCATGCTTCCGGATGTTTTCCAGCCACGCCCCGAACCGGTTTTCCAGAAAAAAGCGGACAGACAGCCGGGCCGCATTGGGGGAAAGTCCCAAAATGTAAAACGTCCGGTTCGGGTTGATCTCCCCGTCCTTCCAGTGGATATTTTCCCCCCTCGCCAGCTTCTTTAGCGCATCCTGTACATCCTTATCCCGGATGGATGTGTCCTGATTGAACATCGCCATCATCAAATCCTGATAGACGCCTTCCCCCTCTTCCACCCATCCGACCACGGTCACGTCCCCTGCCCAAAATACCTTTTTGGGATCCGACAGCAGATAATTCAGCGCCGCACCGTACGCCCTTGCTGCCGCCTCCCCGGTCTGGGCATTGGCGCCGCTTTCCATCCCGTAAGAGCAAAAGGAATCCCCATTAAAAGACACCAGAGACGCCCCGCTGGACTGGGCGCCCCGCACCCCCTTGATCAGGGGATGCAGCTTTGCCACCGGCCCCCTTTCTCCCGTCACCAGACAAATCCCGGTTTGTGTCCCTTCCTGCAAGTCCGCATGTCGCTCCCACATTTGGACAATTTTCTCATCCTTTGTCACAGGCTTTGTGTCATAATAAAAGATAAAATTAGCCCCTTTTTGAATCTCTTCCAGATCGGGCTTCAAAATCCCGTTTTCCATGGCACTTTGCGGATCCCAGCGCCGGAAAAAGTTTTTCACCGCCAAGGCCGCCGGAGAGTCCACATTTTCCAGC
>CARDPF010000048.1:0-8886 GCA_948960675.1 uncultured Eisenbergiella sp. | reverse complement strand
CAGTTCCAAATGCCTCTTTCTGGAAAGTACAAATTTTTCCGCGGCCTTTGGGGAATTTCCCGTCTCGTCTATCCCCAGCAAATATTTGGCATTATCCCACAGGAAAAACGCACAAGCCCCGCTGGTCCGCCCGGGATGCTGCGGAACCGGCCGCAGCTGTGGTTTCCCCTTGTCATCTTTCAGGGAAAGCAATTGCATCAGTTCCCCGTCCTCCCGCAGCACCAGCCCGAAAGATACCTTTTCATCCATCCAGCCCGGCGCGCTGATTTTTCCTTTCCGCACCAGCTGCCGGTATAGCTTTTCCAATTCATAAAAAATCATCGCAGCACCCCGCCTTCCTCCGGGGACAAAATGCCGTCCCTGAGCACCGCCCGGAAAAATACCGGCTCTACATCATAGACCACCGCGCCTTCATTGAGCCTGCGCGGCGTATATTCCATATGGTGCAGCATAATGCCCAGGTCTTTTTCCTGCCCGTCATAAGGCGTGGCAATTTCACCCTCCTCCCACAGGGCAAAGCCCGCCGGGAATTCCCGCGTCCCCAGATAGGGCTGGTGATAGCACTGCCCTTTTTTTGCCCTTCTTTTCAAAATATCCTGAAACTTTCCCGGATTGTCCGTACCGTTGGCCTCCGGCCCGATGTCAAAATGCGCCTCGATCACGTAACCGACGTCTTTGAGTACCATTGCAGCCCGCTGCACAATGTCCGCCTTGGTGTTTAAATAGAGATCCCCAAACGCTTCCTTTTTGACGGCCGCCTTTACGCCCGACGACGCCATCCGGGATTTGACTTCATTTCTGCGTATGCTCGTAAACTGTATGGGCTTTAACACGTGGATTTTGTCGATCCGGTAGTGCAGCCCCGGATGCCAGAAAATCGCTTCCAGGATTCCCACTGCCGCCCCCGGCGTCATCACGTCGTAGGAATACCTTTCCACCTTCAATTCCGGGCGCGTAAAACAGGCATAATCCCCCCATACTTTTAATTTTATGGACATTTTCCGTCTTTTCCCCCTTTCCCTTCCTTTTTTCCTTCCTTTTCTCCATAGCGTGTCAAGAAAATATGGCAATCCCCTCCTTTTCTTCAAATTCCAGCCCGGTCTGCGCCCGGTACAGGGACATATTTGTCAACACCGCCAGTCCGTTGACGGTTTCCGCATCCCCCTGCAAAAGGGAAACATAATGTGATTGAAACACGTTCACCCCATACCTTCCCAGCTTTCTGAGCAGGCTCCGGTTATATTCCCCGGCCCGCAGCCGTCCGACAAGACTTTCGCCCTCCTCCCCCCACGGAACATATATGGTGTAAGTATCGCTCTCAATCAGCCGGAATGCCTCCGCAATGTCGCGGAACGCATACTGCTCCACCTTTTCCATAATCCCTTTTTTGTCCAAATTCTGCCCTCCCCGCTGCTGCCGCCAGAATGTAAAATATGCTTCGATCGCCTCCAAACTATCCCACTGGTCAGATCCGGCCATCACACGGCGGGCAGCGTCCGCCTGCTGCCGGATGGTATGCGGGATTTTCCCTGCAAAAGTAAAAATCTCCGTGATACTCTCTTCCCGGCTTCTCTTTCCCTCCCGGTTGCATCTCCCGGCAGCCTGCAAAACAGAGTCCAAACCCGCCAGTTCCCGCATCACATAAGCAAAGTCCAAATCCACCCCGGCCTCCACCAGGGAAGTGGCCGCAAGCCTGCAGGACTTCCCGGCCCCAAGCCTGTCCCGGATCTTTTTGAGCACCTCCTGCCGGTGCGCCGGAACCATCATGGTAGTCAGGTAAAAAGTATCTTCGCCCCCTGCAAGCATGTCATACAAATCCCGGGCCGCTTTTTTCGTATTTACCACGCACAAAACCTGTTCCTGCGCCGCCATCCGCCCTGCCACCCTGTCAAGTTCCAGTTCCCCGGCATCCCGGAACGTCACCCTCTTAAAACCGGAAAAATACCCCGCCACATCCCCTGCAATTTCCTCCGGCTGCTTACCGCCCGGAAACGTAATGGCAGGCTGTGTCGCCGTACAAAGCACCTGTGTGGCCCGGTAGGAACCGGACAATTCCTCCAGCGCCCGCACACAGGGAATCCAGTAATCCACCGGCAGCATCTGCACTTCGTCATAGATAATCACACTGTTTGCCATATTGTGAATCTTGCGACACCGTGAAGGTTTATTGTGGAACAAAGACTCAAAAAACTGCACTGCCGTAGTGATAACCACCGGCATGTCCCAATTCTCGCTGGCCAAAAGGAACGGATTTAACTCCTCCTGATCCGCTTTTTCATATACAACGTTGGAATGGTGTTCCAACACATTTTCCTCTCCCAGAATTGTGCGGAACTTCTGTGCCGTCTGTTCAATGATATTGGTGTAGGGAACCACATAGATTATCCGGTCCAGACCGTGTTCTGCCGCATGGTGCAGGGCAAACCGCAGCGAACTGACGGTTTTTCCGCCGCCGGTGGGTACGGTCAGCGTATAAATGCCCCGCCCCTGCTTTTTCCCCTGCGCTGCGGCTGCCTGCAGGATCTCTGCGCGCATTCCGTTGACGCCCCCTTGGGCCTCCAGCCACTTTTCCCCGGCAAGCCAGTTCTCCAGCCGCTCCCTTAGCTGCCCTATCGTGTCATACTGCCCCCGCAAAACAGCCCCGTCCTGCATAAACCTTTCCGTATCCAAATAGTCTGCATCCACCAGCGCGGAATGCAGCATCTTGATCTCCATATAACGCCCAAAGGCCGTCCGGGTTCCGTCCACCGGCTCTACATTGCCAAAATCCTGCTGCGCGCCGCAGGATTTCCACGCGCTGTAGTCCGGGATTTTCCCCTCCTCCCACTTCCTCTTCCGTCCGCAAAAGGTTCCGTCCCCGCTGGTATCCACAATCGGACTTCCGAAATTCGGCAGGCCGCCATGATGCCCCATGATGCTTACCGCCACCTCCAGCTGCCCTCTCCCAAACGCTTCCTTTGCTCCTGCCGTGGAGTGGTCACAGGTTCCCGTTTTCTCCGGATGGCGGATGTGTTCCTGAAAATCCGGTGAATATTTCCCTATGTCATGCAACCGTCCCGCCATCCATGCCCGTTTTTCTTTTCCGAAGGAGGCGGCAAACCGCTCTGCCTGCCGGGCGGTTTGCTCCAAATGCTCCTCTATGGTCTGTTCCCTGTCATCTACCCTGTGGGCAATTGCCCCCGGGACAACGTCCGCTTTTGTATGCTTCATTTTTTACCCCATTTCCGCGCAGCTTTTTCGCATAATGCGTTTATCAAAAAGCAGCGCGTCATTTTTACTTTTATTCTACTACGACTTACTATCAAAGTCAGTATAGAATAAGACACTTTTTCGTAACACTGTAACAGTTCAGACAAGTCTGCCCTGTTACTGCATCCGCCCATTAAAATCGCTACGCGATGGGGCGGATGCTTGCCACCACCACGTATTCTCACGGTCTGCGCAGTAAATGCGCAGACCTGTCTGAACTGTTACGTAACACTCCAGACCGCAATGTTATTTCACTTAGCCATGGGTTTGGGCAGCGTGCCCTCTGTATCCGTCATAAAAATTCACCGATATCGGACATAAAATACTGTTTGGTCCGTGCTACCATCTCCCGCGCCGCAAAGATACCCCTCCAGCGCCCGTACCCTCTTTCCCAACCTTGAAACGTACTTCCTTATAGGCACAAAACAGGCCGCCCATGGCAGGATATGCTTTTTTATCCCTGCCCGTGCGGCCAGTCCTTTTAAGCCTCACCAGATAAATATTTCTTTCCCCACGCGTTTCCAAACCGCTTCGATAAAATAATAGTCCCCGTAAATGATGGAAAATTCATGCCTTTCATCATGATAAGCCGCGCTGCATTTTTCCAGAATATAATCGCAATTTTCGTCCCAGTTGCACCGCTTTTCATAAAGCGCCTTCAGCAGCCTATCCGCCGCAGCCGCGTATGCATCGGCCTGCTGGCCGGGAACCCTTGCAGCCAACTCCAACAGCCCACAGGAAGCGATCGCAGCTGCCGTGGAATCCTCCCAGGCCGGTTCTGGGGGCTGGCAAAAATCAATGGGAATCAACCCCGCCTCCGGAATATGGGATATAAAATAATCCGCCACCCGCGCTGCGGTTTCCAGATATTTGGGATTTCCGGTATGTATATAGCTTAAAGTAAACCCATATAATGCCCAGGCCTGTCCCCTTGTCCACGAAGACCCCTGTCCGTATCCTTGTCCGCCCAAGGACTCTTTATATTCCCCCGTAAAAGGATCAAACACCACAATGTGATTGGCGGAGCCGTCCGGGCGGATAAAATATTTTTCGGCCGTATCCGCGTGCATGGTTGCAATATGCAAAAACCGGGGATCCTTGGTTTCTTCATAAGCCCAATACAATAGCGGCAGATTCATCATACAATCAATAATCGCCCATCCGGCCCTGCCTGCGTCCCCGTCGTCATTCCACGCACGGATGAATTTTCCAACCGGATTAAACCTCCCCGCCAAATCGCTGGCAGCGCGAAGCCCCCGGTTTTTGGATTGCGGGCTGCCGGTCAGACGGTAATCCGCCACCGCCGTGGGAAGCCACCGAAACCCGCTGTCATGATCCATCCCCCCGTTGTCCATGAACACCCGGTCCAGCTTTTCCTCCAGCACTTCCGCCGTCTCCCGGTACAAAGGCTCCCCGGTCGCATGGTAAAGCTGCCACAGCATACCGCCCCAAAAGCCGTTTGTCCACCAACTGATTCCCTTGCCCGACCAGTCGTCAAAAATGCCGTCCACCGTGGTATACGGCACTTTCCCTTTACTTCTCCGAACCACTGCCAGCATCTTTTTTGTAATTTTCCCAAAAGCTTGTTGCGCCCAATCCTGTTCCGGCATCTTTATATCCCCCTTCCATTGTATGCGGGAATTCTCCCCCGCAGCATCACGCATGACCCCCAAAAAAGCCGTGGCATACTCCCCCAGTTTTTCCCGGAAAGCCGCTTCATGCACCAGACGGATTTCCACCTCTTTGTCCAAATCCGTGAGACAGTCGTACAGCGCATCCAAGTTTCTTCCATACCAATCCGGGAACCCCAGGGAAGCGGCCAGCCTGTCATGCAGTTCTTCCCTGCCCGTGATCTTTTCCCCGTCCAGCACACACGTTTCCATCTTTTACTCCATTTCTGCGCTGTTTTGTTGCGCAAAGCCATGCATGGCTTACAAGTTTGTGGCAAGCAGCGCGCAGACACAAATCTCGCGATTGAAAATTTCAATTTTCGATCTTAACCCCCCTGCCCGCCAAAGGCGGGCGTATATTCACGGTTGAAAAACTTTCGCATATGGTTTTTCAACCTAACCCCCCTGCCCGCCAAAGGCGGGCGTAAATTCACGGTTGAAAAACTTTCGCGTATGGTTTTTCAATCTATTCCTCCCCGTATAATAGTGTAAAGGTCTCGTAATGGTCCTCCGTGTAATAAATCAGCCCGTCGTTGGAAAAAACAATCCTTTTTGCACCCCGCCTGTCCGCCCCCAGCGTGTCGATGTCGCATTCCGTGTAAACGCGCCCCTCCTTTTTGGGAAGAAGTCCCTCATAATTGCCAAACCGGCTTCCCCCGATACACTTGCCCGGCGCAAAGCCTTCCAGCGAGCCTCCCTGCCAGCCAAGCTTTTCCGCCTCCTTCTTGGTGATGAAATTGGACGGCAGATGTCCGTATATGTACAAATATTCTGCCACCTCTTCTTTGGAAGTATAAACGCCGTCCTCCGGCAGCTTTTCACCGGCCGCCTCGGTTAAAACCCCCGTGTCTGCCGACGCAGTTTCAGGCGACACGGGCTCCGTATCCATTGACGCAGTTTCCTGAAATACCGTTTCCGTCCCATCTTCCTCCACCGGCACGCTCTCCGGCTGTTCAGACACGGCTTCCCCCGATACCTGCACCGCTTCCCCCGCATATTCCCGTGGTTTTGCCAGACCGCATCCGGACAGCATCCAAAGCGCCAACAGCAAAACTGCCCATGCATAAAAACGTTTTCTCATTTTCTCTCTATCTGTCCTTTCCAAGTCAATAACCACACTGCAAAGCGCAACGCACTAAAGTGTGTGACATGAATCCCCGTTGCAGCCGCCAAATATCCGCACAAATGCGGCTGCTCAACCCGTGCCCCCGGGAATCATTTCCCCAATGCTTCCAAAATAGGCGCTATATACTTTTTATCCGAAATGTCATAGGAGGAGGAAATCATCCGGATCATCTCTTCCTCTTCTTTTGTTTTCCCTTTTTTCGCCTGCAGCGTTTTGATAAACAGCTTCATCATCAGCTTGGACGCAGGCGGCATTTTTTCATAGCAAAACCCGCCCGGACAATAAAATACTTGGACTTTTTCCCGTTCGGAGTCCTTAAAATTCCGTTTCAGGGCCGGTTCGATTTCCGGGCTTTCCATGGGACTGCCCCCCACGCAAAATACAATCAGCTTCTTTTTCGCCCACGCATCCATATGGCCCTTGAACCATCCCAGCTTGTTTATGCCGCCTGCGCACGCCCAACTCCCGAAAACGATCCCCTCATAAGCGCCCATGTCCTTCTTTTTCGCCTCCGCCAGTTCCATGCAGTCGGCCCCAGCCTCTTTTGCTATCCATTGGGCATAGCGCTTTGTAAAGCCTGTCTGTGAATTATAAATGACCGCCGTCTTCATCCGTCTTATTCTCCTCCCCTTGCGCCAATGTCTTTAAAAAACCGGATGCGCCTGATCCTATCGGTTTTCTTTGTTGTGTTTAAAGCACAAGTTCATATTTATAATCGGAACACATCCGCTGGGTGCCGCGCTTTCGATAAGCGCTTTCCCCCGCTACCGTAAACCCCAGTTTTCTTACGACCGCATTGGAGCCTGCATTTTCCTTATCAACCACCACCGTAATTTTTTTTGCGCCCCTGCGCCGCGCATATTCCACCATGCCCTGCACCATTTCCGTTGCATAGCCGCGCCGCCAATAATTTTTATGTACGCAATAGGCGATGTCATACACCAGCCCGTCCTTATCCGGAATAAAGCTGCAGGTTCCTATTTTTTGCCCGTCCTGCTTTGATTCGGAGATCAAATAGCAGCACCTCTCATTCTCTCCCAGTCCCTCAATTTCTTTCAGGTATTCCGGGTCAATCTCCCCCAACGCCGGATCCGCCAGGTACTGTCCCATTTCCGGGTCGTTCCAAATGCTGATGGCAAACCGTGCGTCTTCCTTTGTAAATCCCCTCAAATACAAACGCGGTGTTTCGATTCTTTCGATTTTCAATCCAATTCCCCCCATTCAAACGCTGTTTTTACCTGTTCCAAATCGTCAAACCTTCCGGCAATAATCTGCAGGATTTCTTCGTCCGGCTGCCACAAGTCCGGCACCATAACGGGCCTGCAACCCGCGCGGTATGCGGAAAGAAGGCCGTTTCTGGAATCCTCCAGCGCATACGCCTCCCCCGGTTCCACCCTAAGCAGCCTGCACGCCTCCTCATAAATCTGCGGATCCGGCTTGGAGTACTGCACCATATCCCCACAGACTATCGCCGAAAAATATTCATATACCCCTGCATCCCGCAGATACCCTTCCACCTTGCGCCTCGGGGTCGAGGAGGCCACCGCCATCCTCCCGCCCTCCTGCCGGATATATTCCAGCAGGACATACAGCCCCTTTTTGACCGGCACACGGTGGTTTGCGTAGTATTCCTCCTGAAACTCCCGCGTGTATCTTTGCAGTTCTTCCCTCCGGTAGCGAAAGCCAAACTCTGCGCGCCATATCTGATCCGTTTTTGCGGCGTTTGTCCCCAGGGTCTTTAAAACCATATAACCGGCTTTTCCAAGGCCCATCCGTTCTCCCGCATAGTCCCACGCCATGACGGCAATCCTCTCGGTGTCAAACATCAGGCCGTCCATGTCAAATACCACATTCATTGTACCGCTGCCCTCCAAGGCCCATAATAATGTAACCGTTCAGAAAAACCTGCCCTGCTGTGCCAATCTTGCTTCCAGATATTTCGCCACTCCGTCCGCATCATTTTTTCCGATGATCCCTGTGGCAATCCGTTTTAATTCCTCCGCCGCATTCTCCACCGCATAACTCTCGTCTGCAATTTCAAACATGTCCAAATCGTTCTTGCCGTCGCCAAACACCACCAGTCTGTCGCATTGCAGCATCTTTTTCAGCTGCAAAACCGCATTGGATTTGGTTGCCTCCTTCGGCATGATTTCCAGCCATTGCTCCCCGCTGTAAATATCCTTTTGATAGACCGCATGGTATTTGTCCCGGTATTTTTCGTAAAAATTGGCAAGTTTTTGGGGCGTATCAATACAAGTGATGTAAAAACTCCTGCCTGCGGTAAGCGCTTCCCTGTCCGTAACCGGATTCGCCCTTGGATCCCCTTTTCTGGTACAGATAAAATCCAACATACCCCTGCTGCACTTTTCTTCTATGTAAGAAAACTTTTCCACTCCGTCCACATAGGCGTACACGATCGGCCAAATCCCGTGCGCAAATAAATCCGTAAACACCTCCCCGACCGTTTGGTCAAAATAATTGGCAAGCAGTACCTCTTCCGTCAGATGATCCATGATAAAGGCCCCGTTATAAACCACCAGCGGCATTTGGGCATGCAGCCCCCGGGTCACTTTTTTGGCCGTTACCAATGACCGCGCCGTCGCATAGGAAAAAAGAAGTCCCCTTTCGGACAGTTTCTGGAGTGTCTGACAGGTATAGGCAGACAGCGACACGTCGCTTCTTAGCAGTGTGCCGTCCAAATCCGATACAAACAACGTTCTGTTCTCCACCGTTTTATACTCCTCAATAGGCATATAACAATTCCGCTTCCCCATACCATTCGTTATTAAACTGGCATGCGCCATTGTCGGCGCGCCACCACGCATGAAAGCCGGTTGCTAC
>CARDPF010000047.1 GCA_948960675.1 uncultured Eisenbergiella sp. | reverse complement strand
CGATCTTGCTCTTCCGATCTCAGTCGCTTCCCTCCCTGACGTATTCTATGTCGTAAACTTCCACACCTTCCTTCTCCACAATCGGTAGCAGAAGCTGCTCGGTCTGCGCCTCATATGCTTCCCTTCTTGACATTCCATCACCTCCCCAATGTCAAATGCCGCCGTTTACAATAAAGAAGAGTGGGTTTGGAACCCACTCTTACTCTAGTAACACTCTATCTTCTATACTTTACCACATTTTTCCCAACATTACAAGCCTAAATCAAAAAAAACGCAAAATTTGGGCATCCACCCAGTTACCGGACATAAACTTCCATGTAGCCCTTTATCTTGGTTACATCGTAGTGATCAATAACGCCAAGGTTGGAGTCGTAGCCTTTTTGGTCAAAATAGACAAGGTAGTGGCTGTATCTGCCCATTTTTTCCATGATGACGCAGCACTTTGGCAGTACCACATCTTCCTTTCCGTTTGTGTAAATGATTTCCTCGGAGTGGTCAATGCCGAAATAGTTTAAGGCCCCGACTATTTTATCCATGGTCGCCTGCCATTCCCCACAGTGCATGATGTTGCTGGCTTCCTCCAAAGTAATTCCGGCAAGCATTGCCACGCAGGACTGGCCGCAAAGACCGTCGTAGGGCTGGATAACCGGTTCCATGCTGTCAATGATACGTACCGGATTGGCGGTGCTGTAGGGGCTGTCCTTGGCGCTGGACTGTGTCACACGGAAGGTGACAGGGTAGGTTTTGCCGGTATCCAGCATCTGGAGTATGCTTTCCTGCACCGGGATACGGTAATATCCTTTCCCTTCCGGTTCCAGGTTGCAGATAAATCCGGTTTCCCCGATTCTTACTTTGACAGGCACAGCCCCTTCCTTTTTACAAATTTCCCATACGTTAAAAGGTATTTTGATGGTGCCTCCGTTTTCGCATCTTTCGATCGCCGATTCAAAAGTATATTTCATAGCCGTCTCCCTTTACTTTTTTCGTTTATGGTGGTGCCGCCAAAAAGCGGCATGGGGGTTACTGTGAATTATGCCAACATTTTGTCCAGTGTATCCAAAAGTTTTGTGATATCAATGGGTTTGGCGATATGTCCGTTCATTCCGCATTCCAGCGCTTCCTGTTTATCCTCTTCAAAGGCATTTGCCGTCATGGCAATGATCGGGATGGAGGACAATTCTTTGTTGGCAAGGCTGCGGATTGCCTTTGTGGCCTCATACCCGTTCATGACAGGCATCTGGACATCCATGAGGACAAGCTGGTAATAGCCGGGTTCCGAACCAGAAAGCATTTCCACGGCGATTTTTCCGGTGGACGCCACATCGGCACAAAAACCTGCCTCTTCCAGAATGGTTACCGCAATCTCCTGGTTTAAGCTGTTATCTTCTGCAAGAAGAATACGCCCGGTGCGGAGCTTTTTCTCCTTCTTTTTAGGTGCGGCCTTTTTGGTTTCGTCATCCTGCATGACATTGCGCAGGCAATTTTGCAGTTCCGACATAAACAAAGGTTTACTGCAAAATGCCGTGACACCGGCTTCCCTTGCCTCCTCCTCAATATCGGACCAGTCATAGGCAGTCAGGACAATCACCGGAACCCGCTCCCCCATCTCCTTGCGGATCCTTCTTGTTACCTCCACGCCGTTCATATCGGGTAACAGCCAATCCACAATATATACGCCGTAATCATCGTTGCGCATGGCCGCCTGCTTGGTGCGAAGGATGGCTTCTTTGCCGGAGAGCGTCCATTCGGCACGCATTCCAAGCTGACCAAGCATATACGAAACACTGTCGCAGGAATTGAAATCATCGTCCACCACCAGCGCCCTAAAGTTTTTCAGTTCCGGAATATCCGGTATCTTTTTTGCATCCGGATTGAGACGGAACGTCAGGGAAACCTTAAACTCCGTGCCGACATCCTGTTCGCTCTTTACGGAGATGGAACCGTTCATCAAATCCACAATATTTTTGGTGATCGACATCCCAAGGCCGGTTCCGGGAATCCCGCTGATCGTGGAAGTCTTTTCCCTCTCAAAGGGTTCAAAAATATGCTTGACAAAATCCGCACTCATACCGATACCGGTGTCCCGGATCGTAAATTCATAATTGCCGTACCCCTTTGGCGCGTTGGGCTTTTGGGCAACCCGCAGATGGATGGAACCTCCCGCACCCGTATATTTTACCGAATTTCCAAGCAAATTCAAAAGCGCCTGGTTCAAATGCAGCCTGTCGCAGAAGATCTCTTCGTCCACCACATCCACGGCATCCATGTAAAGTTCCAGCTGCTTGGCATGGATGTCTGCCTGTAAAATATTTCTAAGCCCGTGCAAAATATCCGGCAGGCAGCACGGTTTTTCTTCCAGCTGGATCTTACCGCTCTCAATACGGCTCATGTCCAGGACATCATTAATCAGGTTTAGCAAATGGTTGCCGGATGCCATGATCTTTTTGAGGTATTCTTCCACTTGCTTCTGGTTATTTATATGGCTCACAGCCAACGTGGTAAACCCCACGATGGCATTCATGGGGGTGCGGATATCATGGGACATGTTGGAAAGGAATGCGCTCTTTGCGCGGCTGGCCTTATTTGCCTGCAAAAGCGCATCTTCCAGTAGGTTTTTTTGCTCCATTTCCCCGCGGATTTCCTCGTCCACATTGCGGAAACCGATCACGATTCCGTGACGGCTGCCCCAATCCCCTGCAAGGACGGCTTTCATCTGGTAATACCGTGCCGTATTGCCAGATGCTACCCGGTAATTGACGTTGTACTGCTTCTTGTCCGTCAATTCTTTTTTGAGTTTTTCAGGCGAAGAGGCCTGAAGCAGCATTTCCTGATCTTCCCCATAAACAAAGCTATGGATGTAGCGTGCCATTCCCTCCTCCAACGATGGATTCCCCACAAAAGCGTCGGCAAACGGAGAACGTTCACTGCCCTCCTGCTCAAGCGGGCTTACCTTACCCGTATCGAGGTCAAAATAGCAAACCAAATCATAATCAATGCTTAACGCCTGCAAAAGTTCCCACTGCCGTCTTTCTTTTTCCCGCTCTTCCTGCTTTTGGGCCGTACAATCCAGCAAAAAGCGCTGATAAAACAGCATTCCATGCTCCCGCAGGAGTTTAATATTTCCCATGATGTGTCGTATTTTACCATCCCTGTGCTGGACACGGTATTCCAGGCTGACACTGTCGCCTTCCCTTTTTAATTCCCGTATGCAGGCTTCCAGCTTTGGCTTATCTTCCTCCAAAACGGAGGATGCGATTAGGTTAAAGCCCTCCGCCATCATTTCTTCCTGCGACTCGCATCCCAGAATTTCCAATGCCGCCCGGTTAATGCTCAAAATCTGCGTCCCGTCTACCGTATGACGAACCACCCCGCAATCAATGGTGGTAAAAATCGTTTCCAGTGTATGGTTTTTCTGGATGATTTCCTGCTCATAGGCCCGCTCCTTGGTTATATCAATGGCAATCCCGACCGTTCCCATGACGCTGCCGTCCAAATCGTACAAGGGAGACTTGTAGGTGGTCAGCAGTTTTACGCCGTCCCCTGCTTTTACCGTCTCCTCCGACACATGGGTTCTTCGTGTGCGCATGACCCGGTTTTCCGACTCGATACAGGCCGGGTCGTCCTGTTCCACATCCCAGATATAGGCGTGGGAACGTCCCTGCACCTGCTGCTTGGTCTTATTAACAGTCTGACAAAAACTGTCGTTCACTTTTTCGTGTATTCCGTTGATGTCCTTAAACCAAATCAGGTTGGGCGTATTGTTGATGGCCGCGTCCAAAAAATGCCGGGTTTCCCAAAAATCCTTATCTGCTTTGCAGGACTTTTGCCACTGCAAAAAGCGGAAATGGATCTCTTTGTCTGACATGGGCAGGATCCAGATATCCAAAGCCCTTGCAAACCACGCTTCCTCCAGCCCGGCAATCTGTCTGCTGTTGGCCAGCAGAATCAATTCCGTTTGCGGCGGCAGGCTTTGTACTTCCTGCAGTGTGACATCCTGGGTGGCAGAAAAAATAACATCCGCTTTTTGGGCCAATGCCTCTTCAAAAACGTCGCTTTCCATAAAAGTATGGGTGAACAAAGGCAGAGGCGGCATCTGTTTTAGGAGTTCCCAAACAGGCTTTTGTTTTCCGATAAAATAAAGATGAAGATGACAATGATACATTTTTTTCTCCCGGTTGGGGATTTACGTCTCTCCCCTGTCGCACATCACAAATATTTTTTTAATTCATGCATCAGTTTTCCTAAATCAATGGGTTTGGATATATGGGTATTCATGCCACATTCCAAACTGTGCTGGATATCCTCCGAAAAAGCGTCCGCCGTCATGGCGATGATGGGCAGGTTGGCATCTTTGCGGTCCAGCGCCCGAATTGCTTTGGCGGCTTCATAGCCGTTCATCACCGGCATTCGGATATCCATGAGGATGATGTCATAGGTTCCCACACCGGATTGTGCAAATTTTTCGACGCAGATTTTTCCGTTTTCAGCCCTCTCCAACGTAAAACCGACGGAAGAAAGGATTTCATTTGCGATCTCCCAGTTTAATTCATTGTCCTCAGCCAGAAGAATATGCTTCCCGGTAAAGTCAATGGTTTCCTCTTCCTGCACTTTTGGATTGACATCCGGTCGCTGCGTAAAACGGCTCAAACCCAAATATAAATTGGATTTAAACAATGGCTTGGAAATAAAGCCGTGGGCGCCGGCTGCGCGCGCCTCCTCCTCTATATCGCTCCAGTCGTAGGCGGATATGATCAATATCGGCACGTCGTCCCCCAAAAGGCGGCGGATGGCCCGGGTAGTTTCCAGACCGTCCATATCGGACATTTTCCAGTCAATAAGCAGAAGCTGGTAATCGTCGTGCGCTGCATGATGGCTTTCCACCATTCTGACGGCTTCCCTTCCGCTTAGGCTGCACTCAGCCGTCAGGCCTATCTCACGCAAAGCGTCGGCCGCACTGTGGCACAAATCTTCATTGTTGTCAACCACAAGCACTTTCCAGGGAGGAAGGAACATCTCTTCCTCTTTGACGGTCGCTTTCTCCAGATCCAGGATGATATGAAATTCCGTTCCCTTTCCGGGCGCGCTGTGCAGCTGGATGGTTCCCTTCATGGTATCCACAATGTATTTGGTGATTGCCATTCCGAGGCCGGATCCTTCCGTTTTGTTAACCTGCGCGTTTTTTTCACGGGTGAAGGTTTCAAATATGGTTCTTTGGAACTCTTCGGACATGCCGATACCGTTATCCTTTACCCTAAAATGACAGCGCACATAATCGGGGCCAACCGGTGATGCCTCCTGGGATAAATAAACGTTGACCCTTCCTTCCACCGGGGTAAATTTGATGGCATTGGACAAAAGGTTAATCAAAACCTGGTTTAACCGTACACTGTCGCAATATATGTTTTCCGTTTCGATTTTTTGGATAAATATATCAAAATGCTGGTTTTTGGCTTTGATCTGCGGCTGTATGATATTGACGATACTCTCCATGGTATCCCGCAGGGAAATTAAGTCCATATTTAAGGTCAGCTTGCCGCTTTCAATCTTGGACATATCCAGGACGTCGTTGATCAGTCCCAGAAGGTGCTTGCTGGACAGCGTGATCTTCTTTAAACATTCCTTAACTCTGGCCTGATCGTTTATGTTATTCATGGCGATGGCCGTCATGCCTACAATTCCGTTCATGGGGGTACGGATATCATGGCTCATATTGGATAAAAATTCGCTCTTTGCCCGGTTTGCATGATCCGCTTCCCTTCTCGTGCGGTCCAGTTCCAGTATCTGCTGCTGGCTCATCCGGTAATACAGGGCAAAAATGATTAAAATGGCGGCGATGATGATACTTCCCATGCTCAGCATCGTATAAGTGCGCTGGTTGCTTAAGTTGCTGATCGCATCATCCATCACCCCGTAAGGCATTACTGTGATGAGATACCAGGAAGAACCCGGCAGCGCCGAACAGTAAATATGCCCATGCATTCCCTCTTCCATGATGAGGGTGGTATAGTTTGCATTTTGGGACATGGCATTTTGCAGTTCGCGCACATAATCTTCCGGGCGTTTTCCGTTAAATTCCGTCAAAAGTTCAGTCATACGTTTGAAATAGTTATCCCGGTAGGCATCCCCGTTGCGGACTACATAACTTCCGTCATGCCGGATAATATGGGAGTAAACCAGCCCGTCCTGCTCCCCGAGAAAAAGCGCCTGATTGAGACTTTCCATGGGAACGCCTGCTGCCATAACAACGCTTGTCTTATTGTCTCCCATGTCATATGTAGCGTTGCAGAGCATCAGAAGCAGCCGCTCGCCGGAGGCGCTTACGGCGCTGCACAATGCAACCTTTTCATTGTGCAGCGCATTGGAAAATTCCTCCTTATCCAAAGGTTCCACCGGTTCCCCATAGACGACTTCACAGCTGCCGTCCTGCGCATACAATCCCAGATAATTAAATTCCCTGACGCTTGCACTGAGGGCAAGCTCCTTAAGCATCTCTTGGCTATATGCGATATTTTCGGGAGGCGTACGGCTGATAATGCCCTCTACCTGGGAAATCCGCAGGTCAGTAACCGTAACAAATTTCTCCTGCAACTGCCGGTTCATCTCAGACATATAAATCCTGCCTATGGCAGAAATGGCATCGTCGCTCTTTCGGCCCATACGCAGAACCATAAAACTGAATGTGATAATACACAAAACAATCAAAAGACTGAAACTGGTTATCAAAAACTTTTTGGTGCTCTTTATCATTGTTTATCCCCTGTCACTTTATGTATGAATGAACTGCGGCATATTGTGCACATTGCCAAGTATATCGTCATTATACCATCTCTTTTGCCACTGCGTCAAGCCGTCGAAAACACAGTTCACGGGAATCCATTTTGCGCAAGGGGCGGGGCAGGGACGGCTTTTCGGCAGCCTGCAGGGGGCCGCATGGCCATTAAGACCTACAAGGCTTGCGGACGGGAAAGCCCCCAAAAAGCAGGCCGTCCCTGCCCTGCCCCTTACGCAAAATGGATTTCCGTGGACACAGTAATTTTTTATAAAAATTTATGAAATGCGAAACATTCCGGTCACATTTATTTGCGATAATGAAAACAGGTGAAAGAAATGACGAAGCTGTGCCGGTCAGAACCCATGCGTTGCAGCTTTGAAATATTTCCAAAAAGAGGAGGCTCCGTTGGCACGGAGCCTTCCGCTATTTTTATTACGATAGGAAACTTCGTTTCCTATCGTATAAAAAGGACGGTAATGCGTACTCGCGAACACTTTTTTATTCCACGTTTTTGGTTGCAATGATGTCGATGCCTGTGTCCGCCACATTGGCAAGAAGCACATCCCCGATTTGCACCGGGGCTTTTACGGTCAGGTTCCGCAATGCATCCATGCAGGCAAAAACCTTCTCCTTCGGAATATCCTGCCGGGTTTTTACGGATACCATGGAAGCCGTTTTGCCTGTGACAAAAACGGTGGAGGTGACGATTCTGGTAGGGTTTGTGAGTTCCTTCCTGGCATAGACGTCCCCGCGCCTGCAGGTGTTGCCGGATACCGACACCACCTGCCCATGTTCCATTTTGGCAAGGAGGCTGCAGCCCAAAGGACAGTTGATACAGGTTAAAGTTTTCTCTTCCATAAATTCCTCCGTTATGCGTCCTGTTCGATCCGGAACGTGATTGTCCCAAGATCCGGATATTTTTGCAGCTGCTGTCTGGTGATCGTAAAACTTTCCATCTCCCCGGGGGCAAGCACCGGGCGTTTTTTCTGCATCACCCGTTCTTGGTCAAAGTAGACGCTGACATAACAGTTTTTAAATACGCTCCCCACACGGAAACGCACTGTGAGCTTGTCCTGCATATATGCCGGGCGGATGGTGTCGGGAACCGTATACCGGACGCCCTGCTGCGCTTTTATCGAAACAGGCTTGGAATTTTCCTGTCCTTGGCGGTGCGTCCCCCTGACGTATGCCGCCGCGCTTTTTCCGGCCATGGCCGCCTCCTGCGATACAAAGTCCACAAGATCATGTACATGTAGCACGTTACCGCAGGCAAAAACACCTTCTATGTTGGTCTCCAGGCTTTCGTTTACTTTGGGCCCTGCCGTGACCGGATTCATCAAAACACCCATTCCGGCGGAAAGTTCGTTTTCCGGAATCAGTCCCACGGAGAGTAAAAGCGTGTCACAGTCATAAGTTTCCTCCGTGCCCAAAATTGGACGGCCATTGGTATCCACCTGTGCCAGCGTAACCTGTTCCACCCGTTCTTTTCCCCGTATGTCCACTACGGTGTGGCTAAGCTTTAGGGGGATATGAAAATCGTCCAGACATTGTACGATGTTGCGCTTTAACCCGCCGGAATACGGCATCAGTTCGGCCACGACCTGTACCTTTGCGCCTTCCAGCGTCATCCGGCGCGCCATAATCAGCCCGATATCGCCGGAGCCCAAAATCACCACATTTCGCCCCGGAAGATACCCTTCCATGTTGACAAGGCGCTGGGCCGTGCCTGCAGAAAAAATACCTGCGGGCCGGTATCCGGGAATGTTTAGGGCCCCCCTCGCCCGTTCCCTGCATCCCATGGCCAGAATTATGGCCTTTGCCTGTATGGTAAACATTCCCCGTGTCTTGTTCATCGCCGTCACGCACTTGTCGGGCGAAATATCCATGACCATGGTATTTAGCAGGTACGGGATCCCCAATGCTTTTACCTGGTCGATAAACCTCTGCGCATACTCCGGCCCAGTCAATTCCTCCGAAAAAGTGTGGAGTCCGAAACCGTTGTGGATGCACTGGTTCAAAATGCCTCCCAATTCCCTATCCCGTTCCAAAATCAGGATGGAATCTGCGCCGTCATTTTTGGCGGCTATGGCGGCGGCAAGCCCTGCGGGGCCCCCGCCGATAATGACAATATCGTATTTTTCCATTCCGGAGTCTCCTTTACTTTTTCCCTGCAACGATCCCGGATGCTTTTCCGGATTTGGTAATTTCCCCCATACCGCCAGGCAGGCTGCGCGCCAGAATTTCCATGGTTCTTGGGGAACAGAAGCCGGACTGGCAGCGGCCCATCCCTGCGCGGGTACGTCTCTTTACACCGTCCAGTGATTTCGCGCCCAATGGCCGGGATATGGCATCCAAAATCTCCCCCTCCGTAATCATCTCACAGCGGCAGACGATGTTGCCGTAAGCCGGATTTTGCTGAATAAGCGCATTACGCTCTTCCATGGACAGCGTTTTGGGATCCAAAATCCCTTTTCGGGTTCCGGAAAAATCCTCTTTCGGGAAAAGGCCCAGCTTCTTTTGTACAATCCCGGCGACCATCTCCCCGATGGCGGGGCAGCTGGTCAGGCCCGGGGACTCAATGCCTGCACAGTCCACAAACCCTTCTGCATCCGGTACTTCGCCGATGATAAATTCATGGCCGTCCTCGTGGGCGCGCAGTCCCGCAAAAGAGGTGATCACCTGCTTAAGCGGAAGATCCTTTACGTTTTCACCGGCTTTTTGTAATACCATGTCAAGGCCTTCCCGGGTGGTGTTGGTTCCCTCCCTGTCGTCAATATCCACTGCGGTGGGGCCAAGCAGCAAATTTCCGTGGACGGTAGGCGTTACCAAAACGCCTTTGCCATACCGGTTTGGCAGGGAGAATATGGTTCTTGCCACATGTTTTCCTGCGCTTTTGTCCAGCAGGCAGTAATCCCCCCGCCTTGGGGTTATATGGATCTTGTGGCTGCTCACCATATTGTGAAAGACATCCGCGTATACGCCGGCCGCATTCACCACACAGGCAGCCGTGTAATCGCCCTTGGAGGTATGAAGCAAAAATCCCTGTCCCTGTTTTTGGATATCCAATACTTCGGTATAAAACCGAAATTCCACACCGTTTACAAAGGCGTTTTCCGCCAGGGCTATATTTAGTCCAAAGGGGCAGACAATGCCGCTGGTAGGTGCATAAAGCGCAGCGTATACATCATCGGTAAGATTCGGCTCTAAGGCGTGCGCCTGCTCTTTTGTCAGGATGCAAAGCCCTTCCACGCCGTTTGCCATTCCGCGCTCATATAAGGCCTGCAGGTTTGGCATATCCTCCATATTCCGGCAGACTACCAGTGCCCCGGTCTGCCGGTAGGGAAAATCCAGTTCTTTGGAAAGGGACTCCATCATTTGGTTTCCCCGCACATTCAGTTTGGCCATCAGGGAACCGGGGGTAGCGTCAAAACCCGCATGGACGATCCCGCTGTTTGCCTTGGACGTCTGGCAGCAGACATCTTCCTCTTTTTCCAATACGCAGATCTTTGCCTGACAGCGCGACAATTCCCTCGCACAGGCGCTTCCCGACACTCCCGCGCCGATAATTACCACATCATAATCAAACATAATTTTTCCTCATTTCTGCCGCAAAAACAAATCCGTCTACGTCGCTCATTTTCTATTGTAAGTCATCTTTCCCCAAACCACAACATTTTTCTGGTAATTTGCACAAAACCAATTACGGTTATGCCCGTGAATCAATGTCACTTAGTTAAGCAATGGGCTTGGAGAGCGTGCCTGTAGGTTGGGGATGGGACTTTGGCGGCAGGCGCGCCGTCCGGGCCCATGGCTAAACGAAATGACATTGAAAGCTGAACTGTTACCAAAACCAAATTTATGGATAAATTGTACTTGATTTTTAATGGTTTTATGGTAGAATCATTATATTGTTTGTTCACATAGTGAACTAAAAAGGCCAGAGAGGTGATTTTACGATGCATGCTGTAAAGAAAGTATATTGCCGGGTATTCCAGACGGCTTTTCGTCTGGCACTGCCCTTTTTGCCATACCGGCAGCCCAAAATCATTGATTTTGTGGAATCCATTCCGCCGCTTTTGCAAAAAAAGCGTAAAGACCGTGTCATGATCGTCACGGATGCAGGCATAGTCAGCCACGGCCTGCTAAAGCCGCTGCAAAAAGCGCTGGAAAAAAGCGGTATTTTTTATTGTATTTACGATAAGACCGTTCCCAATCCCACCACTGCGAACGTGGAAGCGGCGCGGGAATTATATTTGGAAAATGGCTGCAAGGCCCTGATCGGTTTCGGGGGCGGTTCCAGCATGGATTGTGCCAAGGCCGCAGGCGCGCGCATCGCCAATCCCCGCAAAACCCTGGGGAAAATGGCCGGGATTCTTAGGGTTCGCAAAAAGCTTCCGCTCTTTATCGCCATTCCCACCACTGCAGGTACCGGCAGCGAAACCACGCTGGCTGCCGTTATCACCGATGCGCAGACACGGCACAAATATGCCATCAACGACTTTCCGCTGATTCCCAAGTATGCAGTACTGGATCCGAAGATCACGGTGAGCCTTCCGCCGTTTCTGACTGCGTGCACGGGGATGGACGCATTGACCCATGCCGTGGAGGCATACATAGGCAATTCCACCACCCGGGCTACCAGGGCTTATGCGTTGCGGGCGGTCAGGCTGGTGTTTCGCAGCCTGGAACGTGCCTATGTGGACGGCAATGACCTTCGGGCGCGCAAAAACATGCTCATTGCCTCCTATTATGCGGGATGCGCATTCACCCAATCCTATGTGGGCTATGTCCATGCCGTCGCCCATTCCCTGGGCGGCATGTATGATGTACCCCACGGCTTTGCAAATGCCGTTCTCCTGCCTTTTGTGCTGGACTCTTACGGGGAAAAAATTTTCCCCAAGCTTGCAAAACTAGCCGGTGCCGCAGGCATCATCCCCAAAAAAATGCCCGCAAAAGAAGCCGGGGAGTTGTTTATAAACGCCATACGGGAGATGAAACGGCGTTTTGGTATCGGGGATGTCATACCACAGATACAAAAGGAAGATATCGAAAAGCTGTCCGGTTATGCGGACCGGGAGGCCAATCCCCTCTATCCGGTTCCCGTCCTGATGGATGCCAGAGAACTGGAGTCCTTTTACTATTTGCTGATGGAAAAACAGAACGGAGGCGGCCACCCGGACAACCGGCCCGTTGAAAATGAAACCTAAAAAAGGAGAAGAAAAACCATGGAAGCAAGTGCAATTCAAAAGATCGTCGAAAACCAGCGCGTGTACTTCCAAAGCGGCCAAACTTTGGAAATTTCATTCCGCATCCGTGCCCTGTCCCGCTTAAAGGCCGCCGTAATGCAATACGAAAACCAAATTGCCAAGGCCCTGCAGGAGGATCTGGGAAAAAGCAATTTCGAGGGATATATGTGCGAAATCGGTCTTACCCTGAGCGAAATCAGTTATATGCAACGCCATATAAAATCCTTTGCCGCCGAAAAAAGGGTGCGTACCCCCCTTGCCCAATTTCCTTCCAGAAGCTACCAAAAGCCCTCCCCTTACGGCGTTACGCTGGTCATGAGCCCGTGGAATTATCCGGTCCTGTTGACATTGGAACCGCTGGCGGATGCCATTGCCGCCGGAAATACCGTGGTTTTAAAGCCCAGCGCCTACTCCCAGCACACAAGCACCGTTTTGGAAAAAATGATCCGCGATTGCTTTGACCCTGTCCATGTGGCCGTCATCACCGGCGGCAGGGAGGAAAATACACAGCTGTTAAACCAGCATTTCGACTATATCTTTTTTACCGGCAGCCAATCGGTGGGAAAACAGGTCATGCAGAAAGCAGCCCTGCACCTTACGCCCATAACGCTGGAACTGGGCGGAAAAAGCCCCTGTATCGTGGACCGGGACGCCAACCTAAAGCTTGCCGCCAAAAGAATCGTGTTCGGTAAATATTTAAACTGCGGCCAGACCTGCGTCGCGCCGGACTACCTATACTGTCATAAGGAGATCCAAAACGAACTGCTGGCCGAAATAAAAAAGCAGATCAAAAAGCAATACCAAGAACACCCCCTTGACAGCAGCGGTTACGGAAAAATCATCAACCGGAAGCATTTTGACCGGATTTTGGGCCTGATGGAAAAGGAAAAAATCGTCTGCGGCGGGGAGTACAATGCCGATACACTGCAGATTGCCCCCACCGTTATGGATCCGGTATCCTTTGACGATGCGGTCATGCAGGAGGAAATTTTCGGGCCCCTTCTGCCGGTGCTGACCTTTTCTTCCATGGAGGAGGCCATCGCCAAAATACAGTCCATGCCCCATCCGCTGGCGCTTTACATTTTTACGGGCAGCCAAAAGACTGCCAAAAAGGTAATCGCGCGCTGCGGCTTTGGCGGCGGCTGTATCAACGACACCATTATCCACCTTGCCACCAGCAATATGGGCTTTGGCGGCTTTGGGGAAAGCGGTATGGGCTCTTACCACGGAAAAGAAGGTTTTGCCACCTTTTCCCATTACAAAAGCATGGTGGACAAAAAGACCTGGCTGGATCTGCCCATGCGCTACCGTCCCGCAAAAAAAATCCACGAAAAACTGGTTCGCCTCTTTTTAAGGTAAAGCCGATTTAGGCGGCGATTTTTATTCTTTGGAAATACCGCAAAGAAAGGTGAGCCCCGTAAGCACCAGAAGGGTTCCATAGCGGATCCAGTCCAGCGTCATATCCTGTTCCTGCCAAAAAAGGTCAGCCGGTACAAGCCCTCTTTCGTCCAGCAAAAGCCCCTGGTTCCAAAGCAGGCGTCCGCAAATCACACAGCAGACAAGGAGCATGGTAAACGTAAAAAGAAGCGCGGCCCTTTTTTTCAAAATCACCTTCTTTTGCCGGGCAATCGTCGATTCCAGAATGGCATTTGCCTGCTTTAGGTCAATGGTTTCTTCCCTGTGCCGCTGCCCGTCCAACAGCTCCATCACCGAGACACCCAGCGTAGCGGCAAGGGGACAAAACAAATCCGGCGCCGGAATAGACAGTCCCCTTTCCCATTTCGACACCGCCTTATCGGTCACATGCACCTTGTCTGCAAGTTCTTTTTGGGTAAGCCCGTTTTGGGTGCGCAGTTCTTTTATAAACCCCCCAACTTTTTCCTTTTCCATCCTAACAGTCCCTCCTGTCTTTTTACTGTTATTATAGCCGACAAAAGGTCAAATTGCACCCGACTGTCAGTAGAATCGCCTCCCTAAGCGGCCTGTTACGATTCAAGGCCGTGAATCAATGCCATTTTGTTTAGCCATGGGCCCAGTCAGCGTGCCGGTAGGCTGGGGGTGGAAATTTGGCGGCAGGGCAGCCCTCTTACCGGGCAGGCGCATCCTTGTGCATGTTCACATGTAAAACAGGGAATTTCACCAAAACGCCGTTCCATTCCAGACAACCGGAAAGCGCGGAAACTCGCTGCGCTCAAACAGTCCGCGTTTTCCGGTCG